>JBIICJ010000077.1:0-6789 GCA_044238965.1 Micavibrio sp.
AATTGAATGAGCGAACATAGTTCATGCACAGTGCAACGTTCACGACGGGAAATATCTTTAATCGCACTCCACATTTCAGGTTCTAATCGTACCGATGTGCGATGCCCCAAAACAGTGACGTTACGGCTGATCAATGATGATATCGGTGCGGGTTTTTGTACGTCCGCCTCATCAAAATCACCATTAAAGGGAGCCACCATCGATGATCGTTTCATAGAATGGGGATAAGCAGTTTTTGATTGAAATGCACCTGACATGGTTTGTCTCCTACCAAAACAATGGATAAAATTACGAAAAATAACAATTGTATGTGCCCATACGCCTGTCTTTTAAGACTATATCCCAAAGTATGCAGAAATACAACCTATGGTTTAATATTATTTTTAATTATCGCTTTTTGATTGTAATGTGGCGGGAATACTGGATTCTATCGCCAAGGCGTGGATCTTTGTTTTCAATAAGTCAGACAAAAGCCCATAAATCTTTTGATGTTGGGCGACCCGTGACAGCCCCACAAACGATTCTGATACAACCACAACACGAAAATGCGACTCGCCCGTACCGTTATCCCCAGCATGCCCCGCATGTGAATGCGATTCATTGAAAATTTTTAAATCCGCAATATCTAAACCATCACGTAAAATACGTTCAATTTCCTGTGCAGCCGTCATAAATCTGTTTTATACGATTTCACAAATGTTTACACTCAGAAAATTATGCCCAAAATTCGATTAAAACAAAACTCACCTGAATTTGCCGATGGCAAGACACAAACATCGAAACCAAAAATGCGATGTTGCGAAATGCCGTCTTGTAAATTGGCGGGTGAATATCGCGCCCCGCGTGACCGATCCTTAAGCGGTTATTATTGGTTCTGTTATGAACATGTGCAGGAATATAACAAAGCATGGAATTATTTTTCAGGCATGTCCGACCAAGATATGCAAGATTATATCAACAAAGCCACAATATGGGATCGCCCCACCCGCCGTTATGACAGTGCGGCCACCGCCGAATCCATCCGCAACGCCGCATGGAAATTTTATCATTTCACTGACAAAGACCCGCCAAAGGATAAAACAACATTTACAGGCGCACAAAAAAATACGCCTGAAATTGATGCATTAACCATTATGGGACTTATGCCGCCTATTACATTGGCCGAAATTAAAAAACGTTACAAAGAACTTGCCAAACGTTATCATCCTGATACCAACCGTGATGAACCCGATGCCGAAGAAATGTTGAAAAAAATCAATATGGCGTACACTGTATTAAAACTCGCCTATCAAAAATTTGAAACCTTACCCGAAAGATAAGTAATCATGACCGCACAAAATAATGACCACAAAAAAGAGCCCATGACATTGGCATTCGATGTGACACAACTCACATCAAACAATCCGCGTCATTTATCGATCCCTGATAAAATGTATAATGTCAAAGATACATTTGGCATTGATTGTGATTGGCAAGTGCCAGGCTTTGCACATGATATGCCGAACGTACCGCCGATTGATACCGCCTATCAATTTGATCATGATACAACGCTCGCGATTTTATCAGGCTTTGCCTTTAACCGCCGTGTAATGATCCAAGGCTTTCACGGCACAGGAAAATCAACTCATATCGAACAAGTTGCCGCGCGATTAAATTGGCCATGCGTGCGGATTAACCTCGATTCACACGTCAGCCGCATTGATCTCATCGGCAAAGACATGATTTCATTAAAAGAAGGCAAACAAATCACCGAATATAAAGAAGGTTTATTACCATGGGCATTACAAAACCCTGTGGCATTAGTGTTTGATGAATATGATGCGGGTCGTCCCGATGTGATGTTTGTCATTCAACGTGTTCTTGAATCGGATGGTCGCCTCACTTTGCTAGATCAAAATATGGTCATTCGCCCGCACCCTGCATTTCGTTTATTTGCCACCGCCAACACCGTTGGTTTGGGTGATGCCACAGGACTTTATCACGGCACGCAACAATTAAACCAAGGGCAATTAGACCGTTGGAATATCGTCACCGTGTTAAATTATTTGCCCCATGACGACGAAGTGAAAATCGTCACCGCCAAAGTTGACGATATGAATGCAACCGACGTATCAAATATGGTCAAACTCGCCACCCTCACGCGCGAAGGCTTTAAACAAGGCGATATTTCAACATTAATGTCGCCACGCACCGTGATTTCATGGGCGGATAATTATAAAATTTTTGGTGATCGCGAACTCGCTTTCCGTCTATCTTTCCTCAATAAATGTGATGAAATGGAGCGATCAATTATTGCCGAATATTATCAACGTTGCTTTGGTGTGGAATTGGATACGTGACCATAACACCCAATATTGATATCGAAACATTTAAAGAGGCGACATCATCCGCCTTGCGCGCGCTCGCGGCCAAGAAAAATATTGATGTTGTGTATACCGCTGCCGAAACGGCCGATAAAAAATTATCACTCACATCACCAGACCGCGCGCGATTGCCTGTGCCGTCACCCTTACTATCGCAAAATGAAAAAAATTTAATGCGCGGTGCGGGCGATGCTGAGGCATTACGTTTGCATCACCATAATGCGCCGTTACATAAACAATTATCGCCCGCCGATATAGATGCGCGATCTGTGTTTGATACATTAGAAATGGCGCGTATTTATGCGCTTGGCGCGAATGATATGGTAGGCGTTGCCCAAAATTTATCGCATGTAATTGCCGATAAATGTCGCCGTATGGGGTATCACAATATTACCACGCGCCGTAATGATACATTTAATGATGCTTTACAAATGATCGCGTTTGAAAAATTAACAGGCATGACATTACCGCCCGAAGCGGAACATGTCGCATCATTATGGCGTGATGATATTTTATCAAAAATTTCGGATAAAACATTTTCACAATTAAGTGCCGTATTAAAAGACCAAAGAAATTTTTCCGCGCACGCCAAACAAATTATTTCTGATTTAGGCTTTGATATCCCAAATGATCAAAAAACGGATGATAATTCCAATCAAGAATCCGATGAACAAAATGAAAATGGAGCGCCTACTCCACAGTCTGAATCAGATTCCGCCGAATCAGAACCATCCAAAGATTCATCAGAGTCTGAGCGACAACAACAATCAACCGAAGACCACGCTGATGATGGCGAATCCGAAGGCGAAGATACAGGCGAGGCCACACCGCAACCATTAACAATCACCGATGATGATGCAACCGATGCGGGCGCAGAACACGCGCGCGATATCAATAAAAAATCAAATCCCACATCATTATATAATATTTACACAACGCAATATGATGAAATTATAAAGGCCGAAGATTTAGCCGAAGCGGAAGAATTAACGCAACTTCGTGCCACATTGGATAAACATATTGGGCCATTGCAATCTGTTGTGGCGAAACTCGCCAATCGATTGCAGCGCAAATTAATGGCTCGACAAAACCGATCATGGCAATTTGATTTGGAAGAAGGCACGCTTGATGCCGCGCGTCTGGCGCGCATCGTCGCCAATCCCACCATTCCATTATCATTCAAACAAGAAATCGAAACAAAATTTAAAGATACTGTGGTTACGATTTTGCTTGATAATTCGGGTTCAATGCGTGGTCGCCCGATTACCATGGCCGCCATGTGCGCCGACATTTTGGCACGCACATTAGAGAGATGCGGAATCAAGGTTGAAATTTTGGGCTTTACCACACGCGCATGGAAAGGCGGCAAATCACGCGAATTATGGATGGCGAATGGTCGCCCGCAACATCCAGGACGATTAAATGATCTGCGCCATATCATTTATAAATCTGCCGATGCGCCATATCGCCGCGCGCGTAAAAATTTGGGGTTAATGTTGAAGGAAGGTTTGCTGAAAGAAAATATCGATGGCGAAGCATTGGCATGGGCGTATAACCGCATCGCACCGCGCGGTGAAGATCGCAAAATTTTGATGGTGATTTCCGATGGCGCGCCCGTTGATGATTCAACATTATCAGTTAATGCGTCAAACATTCTCGAACGCGATTTACATCATGTGATCAATTGGATTGAAATGATCGATAAAGTCACATTAACCGCCATCGGTATTGGGCATGATGTGTCCCGTTATTATAAACGCGCCTTTACCATTGCCGATGTGAATGAATTGGGCGAAGCGTTAATCACGCGTTTAGACCAATTATTTGGTGAATAACCCCTGTTCAAGCGCGTCTTTTTTTCCTAAAATCAACACATGAGCACAGATCAACAAAAAAAATCAGTTTACAAACCAAAACCCGTGAGCGGATTCCCCGAATGGTTGCCCGCCGAACGTCGCCACGAACAATTATGGTTTGATCAGATTCGTAAAGTTTTTGAATCATATGGTTTTTGTTCCATCGAAACACCATCAGTTGAAGAGTTAGAAGTATTAACCGCCAAAGGCGAGGTCGATAAAGAAATTTATGTGATCGAACGATTGCACAAAGACGATAATGATAAATCTGAATCGCGTTTGGCATTGCATTTTGACCAAACCGTACCGATGGCGCGGTATGTCGCACAACGTTTCAATGATTTGGAATTTCCATTTAAACGATATCAAATGCAGCGCGTGTGGCGCGGTGAACGCCCGCAGGCAGGTCGTTTCCGTGAATTTTATCAATGCGATATTGATGTGATCAATGTTGATCATTTGCCGTTATCATTCGATGCTGAAATGCCTGCGATTATGCTCGAAATATTCGAAGGCCTAGGTATCAACAATATTCAAATGCAAATTTCGAACCGCAAAATTTTGCAAGGTTTCTGCGAGGGGTTAGGATTACCCGATACTATGCCCGTTATTCGTGCGATTGATAAAATTGAAAAAATTGGCGCGGAAGATACCAAAAAATTATTAAAGGCCTCGGATTTATCGGGTGAACAAATTGGTAAAATTATTCAATTTGCTGCGATTAAATCATCTGATACGTCTTTTGTATCTGCGGTAAATGCGCTCGGCGTTACCAATAACAAACTCACCGAAGGATTAAATGAATTATCATTTGTGATGGAAAGTTTATCGCATGTAAAAGCAGATTCTGTGGTTGCCGATTTATCCATTGTGCGCGGGCTCGATTATTACACAGGCATTGTGTATGAAACGAAATTTTTGGATAACCCTACCTATGGTTCCATCTGTTCGGGCGGGCGTTACGATGATTTAGCAGGATCATACATCAATAAACATTTGCCTGGCGTTGGTATTTCCATCGGCTTTTCACGTTTGTTTGATTATATGCGCGCGAAAGGTGCATTTGATTTAACACGCAAATGCCCGACCGATATTTTGGTTGTGTTACCATCCGAAGATCGGCGTGCCGTTGCCAATGAAACCGCACGCATTTTGCGCGGGCATGGATGGAATGTAGAAGTGTATCATTCCGATCAAAAAATTAAAAAACAAATGGGATATGCCGAGAAAAAAGGAATTCCATTGGTATGGTTCCCGCCCTTTGATGATGCGGGTACGCACGAAGTGAAAAATATGGGTACAGGTGAACAAACCCACGCGAACCCTGTGGAGTGGACAAAATGAAAATATTATTTTTTACATTATTATTAGTGGCAATTCCATCAATGGCACAGGCACAAAAACCATTAGCGCCGCCTTTTATTTACTCACCGCCATCATGCAATTTTGAAATCAAATTCCCTGAAAAATTTTTTACAAATAAAAAATGTGTGGGGAATGATTGCTCCGAGATTGTGTCATTCGCTAAAACAATCAAAGATTCTACCGTTGATTTTCGTTTAACCTGTGATGCTAAAACCGCAGATGACATTACCAAAATCAAGGCAACTGATTTAAAAGCCAGCGCAAAAGAACTTGCCGATAACGCCGGCCTACGTTCATACGGTGAAGATACCGCCACATTACCTGATGGAACTATATCGGCGGTGACGATTGCGCTCGGCAAACGCGGTGATAAAGATGCAATTTACACAGGACAATATTGGATCGGGCCAAATTCATTATTAACATTAGAGGCCGAAATGCGCGGGCCTGCGAACAAAGAGATTGAAAAAATTTATACGCAAATTTTGGAATCGGTAAAAGTTCGCGCGGCGAATTAAGTTTATTAATAAAATAAACCGCAGAGACACAGAGATCACAGAGAGACAATTATCATCATATAGAATTAGTTTTTTTCTGTTTCTTAAAATAAAGTTTAATAAACCTCTTTCGCTCTGCGCCTCTGCGGTGAAAAATGTGGTAAAAAAAATTGTTGTAAAAATTATGCTTCTGCCTTTAACCGTTCCACCATCGCAAAAAATCCGTTGCGGCGGTTGGGTGAAATATTTTGTGCCAAACCTAATTCTTCGAAAACTTGTTCGACGGGTAATGTGCGTAACGTGTCTGTGGGTTGTTCATTATATATCGCCATCAATAATCCGATTAATCCCTTCACGATATGCGCATCGCTGTCAGCCACAAAACGAACCATACCGTTGCGAAAATCAGTGACCATCCATACGCGGGATGTGCACCCGCGCACTATGTTTGATTCGGTTTTCACATCATCTCCCATAGGCGGCAAATATTTCGCCAAATCAATAAGGTAACGATAGCGATCTTCCCAATCATCAAACAGGGAAAAAGCCTCACGAATATCGGTTAAATGCGGCCCTTGCCACGCGTTTATGCTTTCATTCATGCCCTACCTTCACGAATTCTTAAAAAATAGTCAATAACTTAGGGTCTAGCCTTCAACATTTCATCAAATTTACGGGTGGGAATTTTAAATGAATATTTTTGAAAAG
>JBIICJ010000078.1:0-6643 GCA_044238965.1 Micavibrio sp.
ATGTGTCAGAATTGCACTCATTCCAACAACCATAAATAATGCGGCAAAATGCTTCATTTGTTGATTTATGGCGCTTCTGGATCGGAAGATGAGGCTGTATCACCTTCACCTTCTTTTTTGTTTCCTTGACTGAAAATAAATTTACCCAATAATTGTTCTAAATTTTGTGGCGCTTGGGTATATTCAATTTTGCCGCCTGCAACCAACATATCCTCTGCGCCGCCTGGCTCAATCAATAAATATTTTCCGCCTAATAAACTTTCCGATGAAATCATGGCAGTTGAGTCACTTGGGATTTTAATCGTTGGGTTAATATCCATGGTGACCACAGCAACATAAGCTTCAGGGTTTAGTTTAACATCTGCAACTTTGCCGATATTCACACCACTAATCTGAACAGCATCACCAATCTTTAAACCGCCAATGCCAGAAAATTCTGCAGATATCTTATAACCATTAATTTCACCAACTTCACCTTTGGTATAAGAGAACACAAGAAATACTGCAGCAATAATTAATACAACTGCACCTAAAACTGTTTCAACAACATTCCGTGACATTTAAAATATCCTTTTTAAATTTTTTTATTTATGATGGTGGTGTCCAAGCTTCGTAATCACCCGTGGCTTTAGCGCGCTTACCCTTGGACAGTAAATGACCATCAGGACGATACGCATTCACTGTTCCTGTTTGGTTCGGAACGTGCGGTTTTTGCCATGCGCGACGGTATGATAAATTTTGGTTTGATGGAATTACATCTGTTTGAAAATGAATCCATCCATGCCATTCGGGTGGAATATTTGTGGCCTCTGCGTCATGCTTATACAATACCCAACGGCGCGGACGTGTATAACCTTTGCGGGGTGATGCTTCGAAATACGTATTACCAAATTGATCAACGCCAATTTTTTTGGCGCCACTCGTTAATGTCACAAACCAAATATGGACAGGTGATTGCGCCGAAACAATATTTAAAATGGTTTTGAAAAAATTCATCTGTAAGACATGACGGAATTTCGCATTAAAATCAATAGTCCGTTACCAGAAAGCACAAGATCATCCCTTAAATTATAAAAAATATGGTAATATACATAGGTGACTATGGGGTGGGGGCAGATTTCGTCCCGCATTTCTCACACATAAATTTGGCATCCTGTTTATCAAAGAAACATTTGGCTTTTTGCAGCAGGGGTAATTGATCGGCATGAAGTAATTCTTTGCGCCCAGATAAGAAATCATCAAATTCTAAAATTTCCAACGAATGCACTTCGGGAAAACCTGTTTGATCATTAATTGTATGGGCCGAAACTTTATCACGGTAATCTTCATCTTTATTGATCATTGCAATATGATGTTGGATTCGTAAAACTTCACCCTGCGTTAAACTCAAAACGAATCCTGTCACGATACGTTTTTCGCCAGATGAAAATGACAATGTATCGGAATCAATTAATTTTAAACGGGCAGGATCAACTGCGATAAGTGATGATCCATCAATGTGGCGTAGTTCTTCTTCGATCTCACGCGCTGTTGACATGAATATAGTTTCGGGACGCGTTTCATCGGCGGGTACAAATATACTTCCTTCACGCGAAGTTAAATTCGTAAATCCGCCAGGTATCATATAACGATCACCATCATGGCCATAATGTGCGCCAGCTTTTACCATGACAATTTTGCGACGATGCGATGATTCATCGAAATAGGTTAAAATAGCACCGCCACTCACGCTGGCTTTTTGTGTTTCTTCTATCAAGGCATGCTGTAGTGTTGAAAAACAAGGAAGGTCAGGATAATTATTTTCAACAAGAATGCGCAAAGCTCTTTTCTGATCTGCTGGATTCAAATCATGTGCGTATTGGTTCCACGCAGTTTGCAATGCACTTACCAAAGCTAGTGATTTATCAGGTGAAGTGCCAGCTATAATAATTGGTTTATTATCACTCATCACGCAGTCCTTTGTTACGGGGTATATATGTTTGTATCAAACCTCGTGTCTCAGGGTCAAATATAACCCCAAGATATATTACGCTTATATGCGAAATTTTTGAAAATTGGAGCGGGGATAGGGATTCAAACCCCGCACGCATGCGCGTGCATTTTTAAGATTTAAGTGGGTTCGTATGAGAAGTCTTTGAAAATTGGAGCGGGCGAAGGGATTCGAACCCACGACCCTAACCTTGGCAAGGTTATGCTCTACCCCTGAGCTACGCCCGCATCCGTGTGATATTTGGGAAGAGTAAGGGGATTTATACTGATGGATTTTTATTTTTCAAGTGGTTTTTGCTGAAAACCATAAAAAACAGGTTGAAAGCCAAAAAAGAGGGCCCGTGAGGGCCCAGATTTACTTCCAACTGGAGACATTTAAAAATTCTGTTACGCGCCTACTTGAATCAAGGATGTATAATACCCCATTGGTTTGCCCGTGAATTGATCGGGTTCGATGATCATTAAGGCGGTTTTACGTTCAACTTTGCGGGCGACATCATCGGCTAATTCATAATGCATTAAATCGCCTTCATCATTGTCGTTTTCGTATACCAACATAAATAATTTTTGTTCGCGGTAATATTCAACGCGTTTTACGTCACTTGGAAGGCGCATATCGCTTACGATCACAAGGTCACCATCAGGTAATTGGCCTAAATTTACGTTTCTCATGGGTTATAACCCCAATCCAGTTGGAGGTGAAACCGAAGGTGGTGTAATCGTAGATGTGTGTGCAGATGGCGAAGATCCTGCGCCTAAAAACATTGTATTGCCTTGAAGGGACTGCAACCCCTGAATTGTGGTGGTATCGACTTCCACCGCTGATGCTCTACCAAATGCCATTTTTCACCCCCGTAAAATCTCTATCTCTTTATATTTTACATAAAATTTTATATAAATTAAAGAGAAAAATTAAAAACTCTATTCTTTTTTGTTTTTCGTTTTAATGTGCTTATTATGTGTAATATTACTTTACGGGAAACACGTTTAAAAAATGGTTAATGACACGCAAAATTGGTTAAATTTTCAGGGGATGGAATGCGATTTACCAACATCTCCTTATGATTTAATGAAGTTACTCGATCAAAACAGCATAAAATTTACTTTTTATCACCATAAACCTGTTTTCACAGTGGCAGATTCATCTGAGGTGGATTCGCAGATATCAGGCACACATACCCGTAATTTATTTTTAAAAGATAAAAAAGATAAAATGTTTTTGGTCACATTGCGCCATGACACACCGCTTGATCTAAAAAAATTGGAAAAAATAATTGGGTCTGGTCGTTTATCATTTGGATCGCCCGAACGTTTATGGACATATTTGGGCGTGCGCCCTGGATCGGTCACGCCCTTTGCGATTATCAATGACAAAGATCATGCGGTGACGCCGATTTGGGAGGCGGGCATGATGGCGCACGATATCGTCAATTTTCACCCGTTGTTAAATTCGATGACGATTGGTCTAACCCCCAACGATCTGCGCCAATTTGCAACATTGATTAATCGCGATGTTCAGGTGTTGGATTTGGATGCGGCACGGCCTATATAATATTTCTATTCATAGAAAGAAAAAAATGACCACTTATCCCATTTATCAAATTGATGCATTCGCAACCGAAACATTTAAAGGAAACCCTGCGGCTGTTGTGGTGCTGGATAAATGGATTTCATCCGAAATCATGCAACAAATTGCGGGTGAGAATAATCTGTCAGAAACAGCTTTTATTGTTGAAACAAAAGACGGATATCATTTGCGTTGGTTTACCCCAATGACAGAGGTTGATTTATGTGGGCATGCCACACTATCGGCGGCGCATGTTATTTTTACCGAATTAAAATCAGAATTAAACGAGATTAAATTTACAACCCAAGTTGCAGGTGAATTAATTGTCACGCGTGCGGGGCAAAATAAATACAAAATGGATTTTCCTGCGCGCGCTGGTGATAGGATTGATATAAATACTATTCCTGCTTTTGTGTTGAATTCTTTATCCGAACATAAACCAATTGACGCGTATCAGGCGCGTGATTTAATGTTGGTTTATGAGAATCCAGACATTGTTCGAAATATAAAACCTGACTATAGAGAGCTACATAAATTTGATAAATGGGTTATTATTACTGCCAAGGGCGATCAAAATTATGATTGTGTTTCGCGTTTCTTTTGTGCGGGCGATGGCATTGATGAAGATCCTGTAACAGGGTCAGCCCACTGTACAATTATTCCCTATTGGGCGCGGATATTGGGTAAGAATAAAATATATGCGTTTCAAGCATCAGAACGTGGCGGCGATATTGATGCCGAATTAATTGGTGATCGTGTTTACTTATCTGGATCTGCTGTTACATATTTAAAAGGTTCTATTGAGATTTAGACGCGGCACGGCCATAAACTTTTTATCATTCCTCCAGAAAATATAGGGGAATATAGCGAGAGCAATTGCGCCCATACATTCCAAAATTTCCTCTATGTTACGCACAGAATCGCTATAATTATCGCGATAAATAATCAATTCGGGAATATATCGAAATATACCGTCTAAAAATTTTCCAATAATAAATAATGAGATTCCTAAAATGAGAATGATCAATGCAGTGCTATAGTCATTTAAGTTTTTGCGGAAAGAATATAATTCTTTGAAGAATTTTATAATTATATAAATCAAGAGAAAGATAACAAATATTCCAATTATCTTTTCAATTCCGGGTGTATTAGAATCAAGATAAAAACGTGACTTTAAAACACTTTGACTGGTAAATTTTGAATGCCAATCCATTTCGCGCATGCTGCCAAATAAAAATAAAGCAGACGATATCCCTAATAAATTCTGTTTTGTCTTGGTAAAAAAATATAATGCCAATATTGCGGCAAGACATAAGAGATAGGACGTTGACTGCTCAATCAGACCATTTTCATGACTGGAAAAATATAATGGACTTATGATTGATAGGGTAAGGGCTGCCAATATGGTTAAAAAAACAAGCAGGCCATAGGGTAGGAGAAATCTGATCATTGGGTGCGGGTGGGTTTATGGGGCAAGGGTTGAATTTATAATGCTAAAAGTTATATTTTATAAAGATATAGACTTATAGAAAAATTAACATATATAAAAATCTTCACCATGACAAATATATTTAACTATAAATTTTCTGACCTACCCGCGACTATTCCTGTTTTTCCGCTAACGGGGGTATTATTGTTGCCGCGCGTGCCGTTGCCATTAAATATTTTTGAGGCGCGTTATTTGCAAATGGTTAATGATGCTCTGCGTGGTGATCGGTTAATCGGCATGATTCAACCCAAACATGATAATCAATTATATGACATCGGATGTGCGGGGCGCATTACATCATACCAAGAAACCGATGATGGGCGCATGTTAATCACATTGACGGGCGTATGCCGCTTTAAAATTATAAATGAAATTCAGAATGATAAATTATACCGCACCATGAATGTGAATTGGGATGAATTCAAAGATGATATGAATGCGCCCGATCAATTTAATATCGATCGCAAACATTTATGCGGTATCTTAAAATTATATTTTGAACAACATGATATGTCGATGGATTGGAGTTCTATTGATATTGTGGGCTGTGAGAAATTGATGAATATGTTATCGATTATTTGTCCGCTGGAACCAAATGAAAAACAGGCGTTACTGGAAACGAAATGCGAGCATAAGCGCGCAGATTTATTAATTAAACTATTGCGTATGCATATTCATTGTTATGCTGAAAATGATAATGAAATAAAGATACATTAAATGACAAACTCAAAAGCTGATGGAAAATTATTGCAATTTTTGGTGTGCCCTTTGACCAAGGTGCCGCTTCGTTATGATGTGGAACGCCAAGAATTAATTTCTGATCAGGCAAAATTGGCCTATCCCATTCGTGATGGCATACCCGTGATGTTGGTATCTGCTGCGCGTGATTTATCATGAATGCGCCCCATCCAACCGAAATTCGTGTGGACGCAGATAAGCGCATTTTGCGTGTAACTTTTGATGATGGTGATATTATCTCACTGTCCGCAACATTATTGCGCACCGAAAGCCCTTCGGCCGAAGTACAGGGGCATCACCCATCCGAGAAAAAAATTGTAACAGGCAAAGAGAATGTAAAAATTGTCGGAATCGAACCCCAAGGCCATTACGCCATTAAAATCATCTTTGATGATGGCCATGATACGGGGATTTACCGTTGGCAATATTTAAAAAATCTGTCTAAATAGCCGTTATGGCTATCGATCAAAACCGCATCATTATTTTTGATACAACGTTGCGCGACGGGGAACAATCACCTGGTTGTTCGATGAATCTTGAAGAAAAATTGAAACTCGCGCGCTTGCTTGATGAAGCGGGTGTTGATGTCATTGAGGCAGGGTTTCCGATTGCCTCACGCGGTGATTTTGAATCGGTTAATGCCATTGCGCGTGAGATGAAACACGCGGTTGTCGCGGGGTTATCACGCGCGACAAAAAAAGATATTGATGCTGCGGCTGAGGCGATTAAACCCGCTAAACGCAAACGCATTCATACATTTATTTCAACATCGCCCCTTCATATGAAACATAAATTAAATATGACAGAGGATGCTGTGTTGGAAGCTATCGATATGTCGGTGCGTCACGCGCGCCACTATA
>JBIICJ010000079.1:0-6632 GCA_044238965.1 Micavibrio sp.
ATTGATCGAAATAGATGGCCTCGCTGCGCACGAAATTCACATCATCAAACATAATCGCCATTTGCCCTGATTCATGTATTAAAACGTTTGAATTTATGTCCATATTGACCACCCATCTATTTTGTTTTTTGATTACCCCTATTGTAATCAGATGGTTGTTAAGGCTACCTTAGGAATAGATAAAATTTGAGATAAATTGATACCGATCGAGATGACAAGCAAACCCCATACATTATTTGAAAAAATATGGAATGATCATGTGGTGCATAAGGCCGATGATGGCACGTGCACGCTGTATATCGACCTGCATTTAATTCACGAAGTGACATCCCCCCAAGCTTTTGAAGGGCTTCGTTTGGCAGGGCGTAAGGTGCGCCGTCCTGATGCCACATTGGCGGTAGCCGATCATAATGTGCCCACACAAAATCGCGCGGGCGGTATCAAAGACCCCGAAAGCAAATTACAAATCGAAACATTGGAAAAAAATGTGCGTGAGCATGGCATCACCTATTTCGGCATGGGTGATAAACGCCAAGGTATTGTTCACATCATCGGCCCCGAGCAAGGCATCACGCAACCAGGCATGACCATTGTGTGTGGTGATAGCCATACATCAACCCATGGTGCGTTTGGCGCGCTCGCATTCGGAATTGGTACATCCGAGGTTGAACACGTGCTCGCTACGCAAACCTTGATTCAAAAACCCGCAAAAACAATGCGCATCACCGTTGATGGTGAATTACCATTCGGCGTCACATCCAAAGACGTTATTCTATATATTATTGGGCTTATCGGCACATCGGGCGGGACAGGATATGTGATTGAATATGCTGGATCTGTCATTCGTAATTTATCAATGGAAGCGCGTATGACGATTTGCAACATGTCAATTGAGGCAGGCGCGCGCGCGGGATTAATCGCGCCCGATGAAACCACCATCAATTATATCAAGGGTCGTCCCTATGCCCCCACGGGTGAAAATTGGGATAAAGCTGCTGCCTATTGGCGATCATTACCATCTGATATTGGCGCGGTTTATGATCGCGAAATCCATATCAACGCCGCCGACATTACGCCGATGGTGACATGGGGAACATCACCGCAAGATGTATTACCCATCACAGGCATTGTGCCAAACCCCACCGATGAACCAGACACCAACAAACGCGCATCAGTTGAACGCGCATTAGATTATATGGGTTTAACCGCAGGACAAAAATTGACCGATGTGACCATCGATAAAGTTTTCATTGGGTCATGTACGAATGCACGCATTGAAGATTTGCGCATTGTCGCAAAATTGGTTGATGGCAAAAAGGTTGCACAACATGTTCAGGCAATGATTGTGCCAGGGTCTGGTTTAGTCAAAGCGCACGCGGAATCCGAAGGATTAGATAAAATATTTATAAATGCTGGGTTTGAATGGCGCGATGCCGGTTGTTCATTATGTTTGGGTATGAACGAAGATCGTTTAAACCCCATGGAACGTTGTGCATCCACATCCAACCGTAATTTCGAAGGTCGCCAAGGGCGCAATGCCCGTACGCATTTATGTTCGCCCGCCATGGCCGCCGCCGCCGCGATCACGGGTAAATTAACCGACATCCGGGAATTTCCATCATGAAAAGATTTACAACGCTCACATCTATCCCCGCGCCTTTGCCGATGATTAATATTGATACGGATATGATCATCCCCAAACAATTTTTGCGCACCATCGAACGCACAGGTTTGGGCAAAGGATTGTTTTATGAATTACGCCATAACGAAGACGGCACAAAAAAAGATAATTTTATTCTCGATACTGCGCCCTACACTAATTCAAAAATTTTGGTGACAGGCGAAAATTTTGGATGCGGATCATCGCGCGAACATGCACCATGGGCATTACTTGATTTTGGAATTACATGTATTATTGCCGCGAGTTATTCCGATATTTTTTATAATAATTGCTTTAAAAACGGTATTTTACCGATCATTTTACCGCAAGATGCGGTTGATCAGATTATGAATGAGGCCAAGCAACAATTTGAAATCACCATTGATTTGGCGGAACAAAAAATTCAATTATCTGATCAACGCGTATTTTCATTTGATGTTGATCCATTTCGTAAGACGTGTTTGTTGAACGGGCTTGATGATATTGGTCTTACACTCGAGCATCAAAATGATATTTCTAATTTTGAAGCAAACGACAAAGGTGAACGTCCATGGCAATACCGGTAAAAAACATTCTTATGTTGGCAGGTGATGGTATTGGCCCCGAAGTCATGCAATCTGTGACTACTATCATCGACTATATCAACAAATTTGGTGATGTGCAGATCAATGTTGCCCATCATTTGATTGGCGGTGCGTCATATGATACGCATGGCACACCCCTCACCGATGAAGTGATTACCGCGTGCAAAAAATCAGATGCCATTTTATTGGGCGCAGTTGGCGGTACAAAATGGGCGCAGGTTGATTACGATAAGCGCCCCGAGGCGGGTTTGTTAAAATTGCGAAAAGAGTTGAATTTATTTGCTAATTTGCGCCCCGCGATAGTGTTTGATTCCCTGATCTCTGCCTCATCACTCAAACCCGAATATATCAAGGGGCTGGATATCATGATCGTGCGTGAACTCACGGGCGGTGTGTATTTTGGTGAGCCACGCGGTATTTTTGATGAACCCAATGGTGAGCGCCGCGGCATTAACACGCAAGTTTACACCACATCCGAAATCATACGCGTGGGGCGCGTGGCGTTTGAAACGGCGCGTTTGCGACGCAAAAAATTATGTTCAGTTGAAAAATCAAACGTGATGGAATCGGGAATTTTATGGCGCGAAGAAATCACAAAATTAGCAGCGGAATATCCAGACGTTGAATTATCACATATGTATGCCGATAATTGCGCCATGCAATTATTGCGCACGCCATCACAATTTGATGTGATCGTCACCGATAATTTGTTTGGTGATATTTTATCGGATGAGGCATCGATGTTAACAGGATCATTAGGTATGTTGCCATCGGCATCATTAAGCCATAAAGGCATGCCATCATTATATGAACCCATTCATGGATCTGCCCCTGACATTGCGGGACAAAATATTGCAAACCCCATGGCGGCATTATTAAGTTTTGCCATGGCATGCGATATGGCATTAAACCTTCCCACATGGGGCACACGCATATTTGGCGCGATTGACGCGGTTTTAAAGAAAAATATCCGCACAAAAGATATTGCCCTGCCCGATTCCCATGTGCTAGGTACAAGAGACATTACAATTGAAATTTTAAACGAAATGGACCAACAAAAATGAGTTTTAAAGACGTGCCCACAGGCAAAAACCCACCCACCGATGTGAATGTGATTGTTGAAAACCCTATGGGCGGCGATCCTGTGAAATATGAGGTTGATAAAGAATCGGGCGTGATGTTTGTTGATCGTTTCTTGCACACATCAATGCGTTACCCTGGGAATTACGGTTACATTCCGAATACATTATCGGGTGATGGTGACCCTGTGGATGTATTGGTTGTGACATCTGTTCCCGTTATGCCTGGCGCAGTGTTACGATCACGACCGATTGGCGTGTTACGCATGGTTGATGATGCAGGCGAAGATGAAAAAATTGTGGCTGTACCTGTCGCGAAATTATTCCCGTATCATGATAATGTCGAAGATATAAGTGATTTGCGCCCAATTATGCGTGACCAGATTGAACATTTTTTCCGTCATTACAAAGATCTTGAAAAAGGAAAATGGTCAGAAGTTAAAGGATGGGGCAATGCCGAAGAGGCAGGACACATGATTTTAGAAGGTATCGAACGCGCTAAAAATAAATAAGATTTAAAAATAAGATAATAAAAAAGGCGGAAACTTCCCGCCTTTTTATATTCTTGTGTGTAGATGTATTAACCACCGATACGTGCGTAGAGAGCACATTCAGTTGATGGCAATGCTTCGTTATATACACCTGCTACAGTTGCTGTATCTTTACAGTTACCAGCAGTTGCAGCAGCGCCAGCACCAGCACCAATTACAGAACCAGTGTTCGGGCGACCATCATCCATTTTCGAGTCGATACGGAACGCAACTGATGGCGTCAAAGACACACCCGCCGCAGCCAAGGCTGCTGAACGTGCGTTTGAGATCAAGATGTAATGTCCTGCACGGATAGATGCCGCGGGTACGTTTGACAAAGTCAATGTACCAGCAGAATAACCCATCACAATCGAGCTACCAGGAACTTCCGCAACAGGGAAAGCTTCACCAGGGTTTAAGCCTGTAGCGTTCGGACGAACACCACCCAGCACATCAGCCGCAGACAAGTTTGCCCATGCGGTTACGTTTTCGGTTGTAATCGCCGCGCCTGCACCAGGTTCCGTACCAATTTGACCATTGCCGTTACCAGTTTGGCTACAAGGTGTTGCTGTACAGTTTGGAATACGTGTGTTCGGGTTTTGGATATCCCCCGGTAAAGCGTCATACGCTTCAAAGAAGGTGTTAACAGATGCATCAATCGCTTTAATTTGCGAAACTGTCGCCGCCACACGTGCGTTTGAAATCAATTCTTGTCCCTTTAGAATACCACCAATCAAAAGACCGATGATGATCATCACAATCGCCAATTCCACCAATGTGAAACCAGATTGCTTGTTGTTTGTTTTTGTCATTTGTTTCTCCAGTTAAGTTAACTTTTTGTTATTGTAAGACTTTGCCAATAATACACAAGGCCGCACAAATTACCAGCCTTCACTTTACCAGAATGCCCTTGATTTTATTAACAGATTGCTAATTTTAGAGGTATTTTTCCTCATATAAACAAAATAAGAAGTCACAAAAACAATATAAACAAAGGCTTTGCCAAAATATCAGTTTATGAAGCTGAATTTTTGCGAAAATCGGTAGGCGATTCGTTTTTTATCTCCCGAAATACCCGATTAAATGAAGCGATTGACCGGAATCCCACCTGCTCTGCGATCACTGAAATATTCAAATCTGTTTGACGCAATAAATCACAAGCCTCAGCAATACGTTTTTCATTAATTAATTGGGGTAGAGATTTTCCATAGGCATCAGATACTAATTTTGATGTGATGGTTTCTGACACCCCTAATTCTCTGGCCAAATCTGTCCGCGAAAAATTATCCTCCTGATAGGCTTTTTGAACGTCAATAATATTCCTGAGTCTTTTTAATAATGCGGGATCGGATTTTGTTTCTACACTACGGCTAAGACGTAAGAAATCTTTATCAACAGTCTGAATGGCTTGCGGATATATACGGAACATGGTTGTCGATACCAGATAAACAAGAGACAAGCCCAATACAACGCGAATGAGTAAAAACTCATTCTCGTCAATATGGTTACCGATTAATGCGTAATATAAGCCAATCAATCCCACATTTATTGTAATCACTGCCATGATTAACCAATAACGTTCCTGACCAGAAACTTTGTGATCCAATAACGACATAATTGGCGCGCGGTTAATCCATAAGGACAACAAAGAAAGTCCGTTCAAAATGATAGATAAAATTATATGCGCATTTGACGATGCGAATGCAGTCCATACCATAGGTATAAGTAGTAATAATAAAGATTGATAATGAACTGTTGGAACATTTTCAATGTGCGCCATCTGCACAATAAAAATAGTTGATACCACGGGAATGCTTAACCAGAAAAATTCATGTAACGGAGGTAAATACAAAAGATCTGGCGTTTCTGGCAATACAAACGATATCAATAATGCTCCCGATAAAACCAAAAGAAGTAACATAGGGTACACAGCACGTTTTATATCCCCTGCCCGAAAATAAAGGTAAAAGAATGCATAAACGGTTTGCACCAAACCGATCAGAGACAATAATCCATAAAGGCTTATTTTATATTCGAGCATATCGGATTTTGTTTCGCCTGAATGGGAGTTAAAATTCGTTCGCAAATAGTGGACAGCATATAATTGATTTCAGCAGGATCCATATATTGCGCGTTACTTTTTAAAATTTCGAGCGTTAACGCATACGCCGTTTCGCGGTCACCCATTTCAGCCCGAATAATTTCTTTCATATTTAATGTCCATGCGGGCATACTAGGGGTGTACACAGATGATAGTTTTTCGGCGAGGCGTAGGGCTTCTTTCAAATCATTCATTTCATTTTTTGCCAAATAGGCCGCATGAACCAACCAGCGCCAATTTCCTTCTTGTGGACGAACACCAATTTCTTCCAAATATTTGATAATGTGAACTAATTGCGTTTTATCCTGTGTTGCCCCAAAATAATATGCGGCCATAAAGGGAACATAACTTGATTGCGGATCCATTTTATCAAGGAGAAAAAACCAAGATTCTAAATTTTTAAAATTATAATTTTTTAGCGGCTGAACATCACCGCTGACATTTCCCCAATTTTGTAAAACCATAGCAAATGATCGATAAGCAAAACTAGGGTCATTTAAAAATGATAATAAAAATGATGATTCCGATGGCGCCGCAGGCACATTCGGCCACATGATTTTTTGTTTGTGAGAATAGAGCCAGATACAAACATTCAAAAAAACAAATAATATCAGAAATAAAAGTAAGTTATGATATCTGTTCTTATTGTTGATTGTGATTGTTGACATATCAGAATTG
>JBIICJ010000168.1:0-6622 GCA_044238965.1 Micavibrio sp.
TAGGCCGCCAACAACAGGAGCCGTACCAGCAACCACCGTAGAACCTAAATTTGTTTCAGGGCTAGCTGAAGTTAAAATGGGCGTTGGTGGTGGTGGTGGAATTGGAAGTGGTGGTGGAGCATTGATATCAACCGCAGGAATTTGTGGGTCTATTGCATCTGCAATTGTACCAGTTGCCGCAGGAATAGACGGCGTTGGTGTATCTATCGTTTCCATCGCTGTTGCGGTAGATGTCGCTGTATTTGTGGTTTGGGCTTGAGCCGCGCCAGCAACCAAAGCAATTGTGGCAACCGTCAACATATAAAACTTCGTATTCATAGAATCTCCTCCACCGCGAAATGGCGATTATTGTCATTTTTTACAAAGACTTAAAAACAGTATTGTTATGACCCTTTTTATGTCTTTACGCAAGATTTTTTGATGAAAATGAAGGCAGGTACTTTTTATTCGTGCCTAATTTACCACAACCATCCTAAAGCATTTCTTAACAAAAAAGGCCAGCTTTACGCTGGCCTTTTTATGGAATTTCTAGGGGTTAGATTTGACCATTATTGTGGTTAACCTGAGCCAATGTGATGATATCATTCATATTCACTTGATCAACACCCTGAACCGTAATGTCACCCGCTGTGGATTGAACTGTTACGTTTGTTGAGTTCGCATAAACGAAATCATTAATCGCATGATCAGTTGAAGTATTAACAGAGATTACATTTGAGATATCAAGTGTATCACCTTCGGCAGCGTTAAAACCATTTAATGTAACTGTACCTGATGCAGACGTATTCGATGTTGATGCTGATGATGTGACAGTTAAGCTTGGGCTTGAAGTCGCGCCAAAATTAACCGCGTGATCCACAACAAATAAATCAAAGGTAGCATTATTGGTATAATCGAATTCACGATTAGATCCCTGACCTGCAGATGTTTCTTCTGCCACAGCCAGGACTCCCAAACGGAAATCTTGGTTAAACCATGATGGAACATTCATTTTCAAACCAGCCAATTCAGCCGTTGTCAAATGCCATTCGCCGCCGACCGCATGACCTTTGTTAAAGGTAATACCATAAGGAAGACCAACCAATTGACCAGATGAATTCACAGCCATCAAACGAATAACCGTCAATGATTCTGATCCATCTGTGTCGCTCAATGAAGCTGTTACATTCACAGCCGCTTGACCGTTCACAACATTACCAACAGTTGCGGTAACATCAGGAACATCAACCACAGCGTCAATCACAACATCTGACAATGTGACATTGCCTGCCGCGCTTGTGTTTGTATCAGGATCATGAATGGTCGCCGTAATGCGCAAACCAGAAATATCCGCATCGCTGTTTGCAGGCGGCCATAATTTGACACCGCCAAGATTTGGATCAGACACAAAATTTTGACCAGCCGCCAAAGTATATGTCCATGCTGCACCTGTTGATGCCACGAACGTGCCCGCAGGATATTCAATTCTCCATCCAGCTGGAACACCTTCGATACGAACAGTGATTACTTCATCGCCATCGCCGCCTGTACGGGTTGCTTTAAAGTCCAACACAGCGCAGCTATCTTCATAACCACATGCATGGTGCGCTTCAACAACGACACCAAAAGGTGTTGGTGCGGCTGTATTAAAGGAAAGGTTTGCTTGTGATGTATCACCATCCGCATCACGAACAACATAAGCGAATGTATCAGACCCGCCTGCATTCGTACCCGCTTGATAGCTATAAGAGCCATCTGCGCGAACAGTCAAAATACCATACGTACCATTAATCGTGATTGATCCCGTTGTTGGAACGTTCACTGTTTGGTTGCCAAATTTAATTTGGGTCACAGTGTTTGAACCATCGCGTGACAATGTGTCATTCGCAAGCAATGTGGTTGCACCAACAAAGTTTGCACCACTGGCAACGTTGAATGATCCATCATTTTGAGCCACAGGCGCATCATCAAGAACATTGATGACGATGTCGTTGTTTGCAGGTGTTTGATCCGTGTCGCCATCAGCGTCCGTGATGTTCAAACGGAAACGCAATGCCAATTGGTCATTTGGATTTGTGCCATCCGCATGATCGAGTGGACGTGATTGTGTATATGTGTATGTACCGTTTGTGTTGATCACAACGCGGAAGACTTCGACCCCGTTCGCTGTACCAACATAGGTATTACCTGTTTGAGCAACCGTGACTGGAACGCCGCCTGAACGTAGACCGCCAGCAGGTACTGAACCTTCTGATCCAACATAAGATGATGTGATCGAACCTGCGCCATCCGCGCCATATGAGAATGCGTATGTGCCATTCACAACAGAACCGAATGTGTATGTTGTCTCATCAATCGTTGAGGTGTTACCAGAAATGGTTGGCACATCATCGAAACGTGTTGTCGAAATCGACAAGTTTGCATGATCATAATCTCCATCACGGTCAACCAATGTATAGCTAAATACATCTGTGCCTGATGTTGCTGGGTTGGCTGTATAGGTATATGTGCCGTCCGCACGAATGGTCAATACACCAAACGCACCTTGAACTGTGGCTTCACCAGTTGTTGGTACTTGAACAGCCGCATTCGCACCGAACTTGACCCAATACACTGTGGTCGGACCGTCTTTTGATACAATATCATTGGTCGTAACATTGCCGCCAACTGTTGCACCTGGTGTGGTAACAGTATTGCCGTCATTACGTGCATCAGGACCTGAGTCAGATACGCGAATGTGGATACAAGCATCATCAGAATCTGTATCAGCATCACGAATGGTTGCACCAAACGCCAAGTCGATATAATCCAAATAGAAATTAGGATCATCAATATCTTGTGGATTTTGGTGATCAAAGGCCGCTTGTTGGGTAAATGTATATGTACCATCCGCACGCACAACCAATGAAAATACAGCTGACCCATTCGCTGTACCTGAATATGTGCCTGTGGCTGCATTGTATGTAATCAACACAGGAATGCCACCAGAATGTAATGTTAATGGTGTGCCATCTGCTTTATACACTTGGAACGCACCGTTACCGGTTACAGAACCCGCGCCATCTTTACCAAAATTAATGCCTGTCAATGAACCATTTACAACAGCCGCGCCCGCACCAACATTGTCATCATCTGATACAGAATAACCATCAGAAATGCTTGGACCATCATCAAGAACATTGATGACGATGTCGTTGTTTGCAGGTGTTTGATCCGTGTCGCCATCAGCGTCCGTGATGTTCAAACGGAAACGCAATGCCAATTGGTCATTTGGATTTGTGCCATCCGCATGATCCAATGGGCGTGATTGGGTGTATGTGTATGTACCGTTTGTGTTGATCACAACGCGGAAGACTTCAACACCGTTTGCTGTACCAACATAGGTATTACCTGCTTGAGCAACCGTGACTGGAACGCCGCCTGAACGTAGACCGCCAGCAGGTACTGAACCTTCTGATCCAACATAAGATGATGTGATTGAACCTGCACCATCCGCGCCATATGAGAATGCGTATGTACCATTCACAACAGAACCGAATGTGTATGTTGTCTCATCAATCGTTGATGTATTACCAGAAATGGTTGGCACATCATCAAAACGTGTTGTTGAGATCGACAAGTTTGCTTGTGATGTATCACCATCGCGATCACGGATCACATAACTAAATGTGTCTATGCCGCCAGAGGCTGGGTTTGCTGTATAAGTATATGTACCATTCGCTTGGATTTTAAGAACACCAAAGGCACCATTGATGGTGGCCTCACCAGTTGTTGGCACATTGATGGTTTGTGCACCAAACTTCACTTGAACAACCGTAGTTGTTACATCTTTCGATGCTGTGTCATTGGTCATCACGTTACCATTTACAGTACCGCCAGGTGTGGTGACTGAATTACCATCATTCACTGCTGTCGGGGCATCATCAAGAACATTGATAACGATATCATTGTTACCAGGTGTTTGATCAGTATCACCATCAGCATCCGTGATGTTCAAACGGAAACGCAATGCCAAACCTTCGTTGGTATTATTTGTATCTGAATGATCAAATGGACGTACTTGGCTGTAGTTATATGTGCCGTCTGTATTAATGGTCATGGTGAATACGGTTACGCCATTGGCTGTACCTGTATACACATTACCAACCTTGGTCACCGTTACAGGAACGCCACCAGATGATAATGATCCGCCAGCAACGTTACCTTCGGCACCCACAAAATTATGAGTGATTGAACCTGCGCCATCCGCGCCGTATGAGAACGCATAGGTTCCGTTCACAGACGCGCCAGCAACGCCAAAGTTCGTCTCATCAATCGTTGATGTATTGCCAGAGATCGTTGGGATTGAATCAGCAACATTAAAGTTAATATTTGCCGATGATGTATCACCATCAAAATCACGAATTGTGTATGTGAATACATCTGAACCAGTTGCCCCATTATTGGCAACATAGGTATATGATCCATCAGCCGCAATGGTCATGACGCCAAACGCGCCATTGATTGTTGCTGTACCAACAGATGGAACATTCACAGTTTGATTGCCAAAATGAACAGCTATAACAGTATCAATACCATCTGTTGACAAATCATCATTGGTCATCACATTCCCAGTAGCCGTATTATTTGCAGGATTAACTACACCTGTATCATTCACAGCCAATGGCGCATCATCAAGAACCTTTACAGTGACAGTGCCTGTTGCTGTATCGCCATCAGAATCTGTACCTGTCACACCAAACACAAGATCAATTGAATCGGTTTGTCTTGTTGGATCAGAATGATCAAGCTGTGATTGTTGTGTGAATGTATATGTACCATCGGCACGCACAACCATGGTGAATACAGGTGAACCATTCGCCGTACCTGTGTAGGTATTTGTGGTTGCATTAAATGACACAACTACAGGAACGCCATTCGATGTTAATGCGTTATTTGCACGGTCACCATTCGATGAAAACTGGCCATTTGCTGTGATCACACCAGGCGCGTCTGCGCGGAAATCAAATGGAACATTACCATTTACAATATTTGGTCCAAGGTTTGTATCATCAACAACTTGAACAGCGGAGCCTAAGAAAATGGGAGTTGTATCAAGATCTGTCACCGCAATTGAAAGATTAGCGGATGAAGTATCGCCATCACAATCACGCATCACATATGAGAATTGATCTGTACCCAATGTTGTATTGTTTGAGGTGTAGGTGTAAGAACCGTCTTGGTTCACAACCAATGTTCCGCGTGTGGTATCAAACGTAACAGGTGCACCGCCCACGAATGTTTTTGTTGTGCCTTCAAATGTGAATGATACCAAAGAAGCATCACCATCTTCACCAGCATCATCATTAGTTAAAACATTACCCGAAACAGTTAAAGGAGCTGATCCAACAGTGTTGCCATCATTTTGGGCCACAGGACCATCATCACGAACATTGATTGATATAAATGAAGTCGATGAACCACCAGCATTTGTACCAGTGACGCCGAATGTTAAGGTCATGACGTCATCTGGATTAGATGCATCAGCATGATCCAACGGCAATGATTGTGTATATGTGTAGGTACCATTTTCATTCATGGTAATTGTGAATACGTTTGCGCCGCCCGCGGTCGTACCAATGAATGTGTTACCTGTACGTGTAACAACAACTGGTTCGCCACATGATGTTAAACGACCACCAGCAACAGAACCCGAAATTCCAAATCCATCATTAAAGGCAAAAGTTACAGGGCCGTTTGTTGCGGTCATTGTGCCAGTTGTTCTGTCACCACCAACAGTTGAAAAATCTGTTTCATCAACACCGGACGCAGAAGGGGAAATTCCTGGAAGTGGTGTTGGAGGCGTAATTGTTAACGGTATGCCTGTGATTTGTCCAACAGGGAAATCAGGACGATCATAACCAAGTGATGTCGGCCCAATAGGTCCAACGGGATTTGATGTCGCAAACGCAACATCCTGAAGAGATGACGCAAAACCAAAACCACCACGGTTACCACTGATTAATTGTGCGCCAGCATCACCAGCCGCAGGTTCGATATCTTGTGGGCCTTGTTGCGCAACTTCTTCACCAGCTGCTGGTTCGATATCTGCCACGGCAGCTTTTTTCGCAACTTTGGCAACTTTTGGTTCTTTCTCAGCAATTTCTTCACCAGCGGCAGGCTCGATCATCGGTGCGCCAGCCGCAACACCTTCGGCAACTGAAGCCACTTCAACCAACTTACATGAACTTAATAATGCCGCTGTATCAACCGCATTTCCATTTTCAAATGAAAATTGTGCAGGGTTTGCTGCTGTGGTTGCTGGGAAGTAATTTTTCAAAACTAAAACGCCGCCATCAACAAATGTCAAAATCAAATTTTGACCTGCTTGCGCCGCACTTACCGCATCGCCCATACCAAAACCGAGCTTATATTGCGCGCCTTCAGAGACATCGCGTTCGATCACTTGACCTGCACGTGGCATAGAAACATCAAATACACCATCTTGCGCTTCGCCAGCCGCTAATTGACCACCACCAAATGTTACTGGGCCTTGTGCAAGTTGATTGTTTAATTCTTCGGGATAGATAATTGTATTATCAGATAATTGAATGATTGTATCACGACCACATGATTGCGCAGAATTCACAAGCTCTTGGAAGTT
>JBIICJ010000081.1:0-6524 GCA_044238965.1 Micavibrio sp.
CCACTTGGCCAAATGGCACACCTGCGGTCATTACAAAACGCTCGCCCGCCTTGCCCAAACCTGTTGATGCCACACATTTTTGTGCCATGACAACAGCATCAGCAAATGTTGTAACTTCATCAACATGGGCAGGATGAACACCATATGAAATATTCATGCGGCGCGCCGTTGATAAATTTTGTGTCATGACGAGTACGCGCATGGCGGGTCGTTGGCGCACGGCACGCAAAGCAGTTGATCCCGATGTGGTATAAGTTGTAATGCAACATGCTTTAATATCGTGCGCAACCTGATCGGCGGCAACGGTAATAGCATCGGATGCATCATTATGGCGTGCATCAGGATGATCGGCATCAATGATTGAACGATAAAGCGAGTCTTTTTCAACTTGCTGACAAATACGATCCATAATGGTTACGGCTTCGAGCGGGTATTGGCCTGATGCGGTTTCGGCCGATAACATGACAGCATCGGTACCATCAAATACAGCGGTCGCAACATCAGATGCTTCGGCGCGTGTGGGTGATGGGTTTTCAATCATTGATTCGAGCATTTGGGTCGCAACAATAATCGGTTTACCTGCGTAACGGACTTTGCGTACGATTTTCTTTTGCACGACAGGTACTTCTTCGGGTGGAATTTCCACACCCAAATCACCGCGTGCGAGCATCACACCATCACAGAGCGCGAGCATTTCATCAAAACATTCAACAGCAGATGGTTTTTCGAGTTTGATCATTAATGCCGCGCGACCATCAATCAATTTTTTCGCCTCGGCAACATCTTCTGGTTTTTGTACAAATGATTGTGCAATCCAATCGGCACCCAAATCAAGAGCAATGACTAAATCTTTGCGGTCTTTTTCAGTGAGAGCAGAAATTGGCAACACAACATTCGGAATATTAAATCCTTTATTGTTTGATAATGTGCGACCTGCTTTGATTTCACCGATTAAATAATCTGAACCCTTATCAACAATTTCCATGCGTACTTTGCCATCATCAAGCAAAATCAACGATCCTTTTTGCAAAGATGAAATCACTTCGGGGTGTGGTAAATTCACACGTACCCCATCACCTTCAGTAGGATCAAGATCAAGGCGAATGCGTTGGCCGATCGTCAATTCAATTTTACCATCTTTAAATTTGCCCACGCGCAATTTGGGGCCTTGTAAGTCGGCAATAATGGCGATGGGTTTATTAAATTCAGTTTCAAGCGCGCGAATAATCTTAACACGCGCCGCATGATCTTCGGCTGTGCCGTGGCTGAAATTTAACCGAAAGACGTCAACACCTGTTAAAAACAGGGTTTTAATCATCTCAGGGGTAGAGGATGCAGGGCCTAATGTGGCAACAATTTTTGTCTGTCTAGAACGAATCACTTTTGTCATACCTAGTTTGTATCGTGAAGACGGTGATTTGCGAAGAGTCTTTGTCCTGTTTTCACGAAAATATGTGCCCCGAGATCCGCGAATCACTATCCTGTAAGCATACAGACCCATTCTTGAAATTTTATAATTGGGTTAGTGAAAATTGATATGGATAGGGATTTTCAAGAATTTTGAAATTCTGTTGCGTTTTTTATTTTATCCCCGACTCCCACAAAAAATTTATCTTATTGATTTTATTGGTAAAAATATGACTTTGACCCTGAAATGGCCCAAAAGCAGATTCGACAAATACAAAAATCTCTGACAATTTTCGTGCACACACCCACGAGATGTAGTAGGTTAAAGACTGAATACATCACAAGGGGTTGTGTCACCCGACCAGCCTTTTCTTCCAAAAATCTGGTTTATCTATATAAAAACACTAAATTTACAGTCTGACTGCTAAGGGGAGTCTAATATGTTTGATGTTGCACAAACGGAACGTGGGAACCGAGTTACCATTGATCGCGCCCGTGATGAAAAATTGACCAGTTTCGGTATCGCGACGTTGGTTGACCGTTACTTGTTGCCTGAAGAAGGCCCGCAAGATTTGTTTGCCCGCGTTGCCATGTATTACGGTGATGATTCAGCGCACGCACAACGTTTATATGATTATATCTCAAAATTATGGTTCATGCCTGCGACTCCTATTTTATCAAATGGTGGTACATCACGCGGCCTACCCATTTCATGTTTCTTGAATGAGACACAAGATAGCCTCGAAGACATCGTATCCTTGTGGAATGAAAATGTATGGCTCGCGTCACTCGGCGGCGGTATCGGATCTTACTGGGGTAACGTACGTTCGATCGGTGAAAAAGTTGGTCGCAATGGTAAAACATCAGGTATCGTTCCATTCATCCGCGTGATGGATTCGCTGACACTCGCAATTTCCCAAGGGTCACTTCGTCGTGGATCTGCGGCGATTTATTTACCAATCGATCACCCAGAGATTGAAGAATTCATTGAAATTCGTCGCCCAACTGGCGGCGATCCAAACCGCAAAGCGTTAAATCTTCACCACGGCATTTTGGTATCGGATGCATTCATGGAAGCGGTAGAGCGCGATGATGAATGGGCGCTTCGTTCACCAAAAGATAAAGCGGTTATTTCTCGCGTGCGCGCTCGTGATTTATGGATCCGTTTGCTCACTGCACGTATTGAAACGGGCGAGCCATATATCATAAATATTGACCACGTGAATAACAGCATTCCCGAACACCATAAAATGGCGGGTTTGAACGTGAAAATGTCAAATCTATGTTCAGAGATCACATTGCCAACAGGTCGCGACCATTTGGGCAATGACCGCACGGCGGTATGTTGTTTGTCATCATTGAATTTAGAAACATTTGATGAATGGCAAGATCATCCAACATTCGTCGAAGACATTATGCGTTTTCTTGATAACGTATTGTCAGACTTTATTGCCAAAGCACCCGATTCAATGAAACGCGCGAAATATGCCGCGATGCGTGAACGGTCTGTTGGTTTGGGCGTGATGGGTTTCCATTCATTCTTGCAATCAAAAATGATTCCAATGGAATCAGTGATGGCAAAAGTATGGAATCGTCGTATGTTCCAACAAATTAAACGTCAAGTTGATGATGCATCGGTGAAATTGGCGCATGAACGTGGCGCGTGTCCTGATGCGGCGGATTATGGCGTGATGGAACGTTTCTCAAACAAAATGGCAATTGCACCAACTGCATCGATTTCAATTATTTGTGGTGGCGCATCACCGGGCATTGAACCAAGCGCGGCGAATGCCTATACACACAAAACATTATCAGGATCATTTGCGGTGAAAAACCCATATCTTGAGAAAATTTTGGAAGAAAAAGGTTTGAATAACGAAGACACATGGTCAGAAATTTTCACCGCCGAAGGATCTGTGCAACATCTTGATTTCTTAACCCAAGACGAAAAAGATGTGTTCAAAACTGCTTTTGAAATGGATCAACGTTGGTTGATTGAACATGCGGCTGACCGCACACCATTTGTCTGTCAGGCACAATCATTAAACGTGTTCTTGCCAGCGAACGTACATAAACGCGATTTGCATGGCATTCATTTCGAAGCATGGAAAAAAGGCGTGAAGTCATTGTATTATTGCCGTTCAAAATCAATTCAACGTGCGGAATCTGCGCAAAGTTGGAGCAACGCGAAAAAACGCGCAGCCAATCCAGAACAACAAATGGAATTGGGCGAAGCGGTACCTGCGGCAAATAAATACGAAGAATGTTTGGCTTGCCAATAATTATGGCGGTCACACGATAAATAAAATTTTCATTTCATGAAAATCAAACAATCAGACCATTTTTTGTGGTCTGATTTGGGTAAAGTCCCGTATAAAAAACATTGAAATTAAAACCGAAAAAACTGGAGTTAACAAATATGTCTGCCAATGATCTTGAAAATACAAAATCACCGTTACTTGTGGAGCGCCACATGTACAAACCATTTTTATATCCATGGTGCTATGAGGCGTGGTTAACACAACAACGCATTCACTGGTTACCCGAAGAAGTGCCATTGGCCGAAGATGTACGCGATTGGAAAAAAACATTAACGCCGTCTGAGAAAAATTTGATGACTCAAATTTTTCGTTTCTTTACGCAGTCAGATGTTGAAGTGAATAATTGTTACATGAAACATTATTCGCAAGTGTTCGGCCCTGTCGAAGTGCAAATGATGTTATCGGCATTCTCAAACATTGAAACTGTACATATTGCCGCATATTCGCACTTGCTTGATACAATCGGTATGCCAGAGGTCGAATATTCTGCTTTCATGCAATATAAAGAAATGAAAGACAAATTCGATTACATGCAAAATGCATCGATGGCGTCACGCCGTGATATCGCCAAAACAATGGCGATGTTTGGTGCATTTACCGAAGGATTGCAATTATTTGCATCATTCGCGATTTTGATGAACTTCCCCCGTTTCAATAAAATGAAGGGTATGGGTCAAATCGTGACATGGTCGGTGCGCGATGAAACATTGCATTGTTTGTCGATGATTAAATTGTTCAATACATTCATCAATGAAAATCCCGATATCTGGGACGATGAATTAAAGGCTGAGATCACCGAATCATGCCGTACCATTGTTGGGTTCGAAGATAAATTTATTGATCTTGCATTCGAACAAGGTGACGTTGAAGGTTTAACGCCACAAGAAGTGAAGGATTATATTCGCTATATCGGCGATCGTCGTTTGCAACAATTAAATCTTGAGCCAATTTTTGGTATGGAGAAAAATCCATTGCCATGGATGGATCAAATGTTGAATGGCGCTGAACATACTAACTTCTTTGAAAACCGTGCAACTGAATATTCCAAAGCGTCAACGGGCGGTACATGGGAAGATGTGTTTTCAACAGATGTGTTCGAAGGTAATTACGGCCAATCAGAAGAAGCCGCCAAGGCAATTCAAGATAATCGCGCCGCATAACGCGAATGATCTGATATCAATTTTGAAAAAGAGCCTACGGATATGTAAGGCTCTTTTTTTATTTTTGTGCACTGAACATTTTTTCGTTTGCATTCACCCGAATCAATGTTACGATTTAGTTAATTGAGATTTATGTGTTCACCCCGCACCGATAGGATGTTCTGTCCTTGAAATCATTGTTGATCTATTCTCATTCTCCTTGTGTCTCGCGACAACGGTCGCCCGCTTTGACATTGTGTCGTCGCCCCGTTCTATCCAATTATATTTTGAATTTCGTGAATCGCCGTCTGAACGAGGGCGATCATCGATTGTACCCATTATCATCCTCTCCTCCCACCACCACCTAACTTGAAAGGAATGCATATGAGCCGTACCCCGCACACCAAGAAAGATCGTAAGAACTTTAAAAAGAATGTGCAGCGGGGGAATGTCGTGCATCCATTATTTGAAGATTCGATGCCGCCTGTTGAAGGAAATGATTGGCATCCGCTTGACGATCAAATCGATCAATCGCGGGATAAAAGTTTTATTCGTCATGTCAAACCCCGCACCGAAGGGCAACGGGCATTAATGCAGGCGATTAAAGATTATAATTTAACGCTCGCGATGGGCCCTGCGGGTACGGGTAAAACATATCTCGCCATCGCCGCCGCTGTGGCCGCGCTTGAGGCGGGTGAAATTGAACGCATTATTTTATCACGCCCCGCGATGGAGGCGGGTGAATCGCTCGGCTATTTGCCTGGTGATATGCATGAAAAAATGGCGCCGTTTTTACGTCCGCTCTATGATGCGCTGGGTGATCGCATGGGCGGGAAACGCGTACGCCAATATATCGAAGATGGCACAATTGAAATTGCACCCGTTGGTTTTATGCGCGGACGAACATTAAATAACTCATTTATTGTGATTGACGAGGCGCAAAATTGTACATATGGGCAATTGAAAATGTTACTCTCACGCCTCGGGTGGAATTCCACCATGGTGGTCACGGGCGATCCCGATCAATCAGATTTATTGGATGGTATGTCAGGTTTATCCGAGGCATGTCGCCGCCTAGAAACCGTGCAAAGTATCGGCGTTGTACGATTGGAACAACGTGATATTGTGCGCCATCCATTGGTTGCCGAGATGTTAGAGGTTTTGTAATAAATTGATTATTCGCCGCGCAGCGTAAATTTATGCTGAGTAATCAAATTTCCAGTAGGTAAATCGATTAACCGTACTGAAAAATCAACCTCCATAAATGGTTGTATGGCGATATCGGTTAAACGCGATAGATTTTCAGCGAAACGATTGGCGGCATCTTGCGGTTCTGTTTCCGTGCTGGGACGCAATAATAATAATGCATATTCATTTACATGCGTTTGACCAATAATATCTGATGCACGGCGCAAACGTACCAAATGTTGTGCCATTTTGGCGGTGGCAATTTCGGCCTCCACCATGCCTAATGTCTCGCCAATATGATTATAATTTTCAATTGAAATAAACAGCATAAAGGCACGTTCGCCATAACGATCGGCGCGATCAATTGATGATAAAAACAATTGATTAAAGGCTGATTTGGCAATCACACCACCCGCACTACGAAAATCTTCACTATCATCAGACAAATGACGATGTAGCGATTGTAATC
>JBIICJ010000036.1:0-17278 GCA_044238965.1 Micavibrio sp.
ATCGCGCGGCATTTTCTAAAACAACATCAAGGCGCGCGGGGTCAAATGGCTTTGGTAGAATATCGTTCAATCCATTTGATAACGCATCAGATAAATCCATTGTTGGTGACATCAACACCATATAGGGGTAATACCGAATGTGACGACGTACCGAAACAACCAAAGGTTTGGTGTTTGTTTGCGGCGAGGGGTCAATAAACACAACATCAAAATCATTGCGGGTAATTGTATCCAAACCTTCGGCCTTATTGGCAAGGTATGTAACCTGATGCCCGACGGGTTCGAGCCGCGCGCGGATTAAATTCGCCGTGACATCGTCACGATCAATGACAAGAATTTTCATGGAGTTATTGTGCCGTGATTTGCACGGCGCGCCAAGGGGAAAAATAATTAGAAACCTGCAAGATCATATAATAACAGGAATGTTACGTCTGGCCCAGCTGCTTGTGAATATTCAGGATTACAAGCAACGGCAGTGCCACACCATGAAAAGAGCTTACCATGAAAAGGCCGCCCATCATCAAACTTCTTATCAATATACTCTGCAACGCTGCATTTGTAGGGGAGTCCGTCTGCAACTAAAGTTGCTGAACCTGCCATAATAACTGTAGCGCCCCAATTTTGGGTTAATGTGGGGCATCCGCCGACGACAGATGTACGAATATCTGTCATTTTATAACCACCTCCGATACCACCATCGGAACTTGGCTGTCCCTGCCCAAAATTTATATCAGTTGTGTTTTTTATCCCTAGATCTATTAGGTCACTCGCCTTTAAATGTTGCCAAAATCTAAAATTTTCATCGGCAGCTGTAATTGTATGAATACCCAATCTTAAATCTCGTGTTCCAATCGTCCTATTATTGTTTCCCGCTGTGGAACACGGTGCAACTGTACAATTTGGTAACCGTGCAGATGGATTTGTGATATCTCCTGGTAAACCACGATATGTATCTCTGAATACAAGGGTTGACGATTCAATTGATTTTAAATCTCCAATTGTTTTTTGTGCACGTGCCGTTTCCAATAAACGCTTACCACCAAATACCCCACCAATAAGCAGCCCAATAATCATCATTACAATGGCAATTTCAACTAACGTGAAGCCCTTTTCTACATTTTTAATTATGTTAATTCTTGGGTGATTGGTCATTTTCAAAATTCCTTTTAAATCTGAATATATTTTAAACTTGGATTACAGCATAAACAATACTAAAACATTTATATGACGATTTATCTTTATAAAAATGATCTGCCTGATGATTTAGATCTCGGCAAAATGGTGGCAATTGATACAGAAACTATGGGGCTTAACCCATTCCGCGATCGGTTATGCCTTGTGCAACTTTCATCAGGCGATGGCAATGCGCATTTGGTGCAATTCACGGGTCGCGATTATAACGCGCCGAATTTGAAAAAATTATTGAATGATCAATCGGTGTTAAAATTATTTCACTTTGCGCGATTTGATGTGGCAATTTTATATGCTTATTTGCGTGTCGCATCTTACCCTCTTTATTGTACAAAAATTGCATCACGCCTGTCGCGTACCTTTACCGATAAACACGGCCTTAAAGAATTATCACGTGATTTAATTGGTATTGATTTAAACAAACAACAACAATCATCTGATTGGGGCGCAGATACTTTATCCGAAGATCAAAAAACTTATGCCGCCAGTGATGTTTTATATTTGCACAAAATCAAAGAGAAATTAGACGTGATGTTAGAACGCGAAGGCCGCACCCAATTAGCGCAAGCTTGTTTTAATTTCCTGCCTGCGCGCGCGGAATTAGATTTGGCAGGATGGCCAGAGATTGATATCTTTGCGCATTAATTTTTCTGTGAAGGAATGAGTGATAAATGACAAAGGCACAATTCGCGATGAATGAAACTTATAACAATGATATTGCTGTTGCGCAAAATGCCCTTGATTTAGAAATCAAAGGTTTGAGCGCCTTAAAAGATTCGCTTGGCCACGATTTTTTAACCGCAATTGATGCCATTCAAAAAATGAAAGATGATGGTCGTGGCCGTTTGATTGTTTCGGGCATTGGTAAATCAGGCCATGTCGCGCGCAAAATTGCGGCGACCTTGGCATCAACAGGAACGCCGTCATATTATATTCATCCCGCCGAGGCCAGTCACGGTGATTTGGGAATGATTTCTGAGCATGATGTTGTGTTATTACTTTCGAACTCAGGTGAAAATGCAGAATTAACCGACATGATTGCCTATGCTCGTCGTTTTTCCATTCCATTAATCGCGCTTACAAGTAATGAAAATGGCGCATTGGCAAAACATTCAAATATTGCGTTGGTTATGCCGAAAATGGCTGAGGCTTGTCCCAATGGTTTGGCGCCAACAACATCCACCACAATGATGATGGCTTATGGCGATGCACTCGCGATTGCATTATTGCAACGAATGAATTTAACGCCTGACCAATTCCGCGTCTTTCACCCAGGTGGAAAATTGGGACAAAAATTACGCCGCGTCATTGATGTCATGGTCAAAGGTGATGAGGTGCCTTTTGTAAAATTAGGCGTAACAATGGATCAGGCTCTGATTACGCTTTCTGAAAAAAATATGGGTTCGGTCATTATTGTTGATGATGCACATCATTTAAAGGGCATTATTACCGATGGTGATTTGAAACGTCATATGCGCCCTGACTTATTGTCACAAAAAGTTGATGATGTGATGACAAAATCCCCGCGATTTATTGTGGAAGATAAATTAGCGGTTGAGGCTGTTGATATTATGATTAAACAGCCCAAAACACCCATCACTTCATTGGTTGTATGTAATGAGGCGGGTAAAGCCACAGGATTGCTTCGCATCCAAGATTTATTAAAACTTGGTATTGTATAAATATGACTGAAAATAATGACCATTCTGATGATAAGGGAATATTAGGCGCTCTCTTACAAACTGGCAATCATCGCGAAGATTATATTGAAACGTCACAAAGAAAATCAAAACTTGTCCGTCAGCTAAAACTTATTTTACCAATTGTTTCTGTGGCTTTGGTTGTTATGTTGTTGGTGTGGTCAGATCAGATTAAAATAGCACCACCACCACAGAAGAAAGATATTTTACCAGATCAAATGGGGCAAAATAAATTAATTAACCCGCGATTTGAATCGCAAGATGAGAAAGCTCAACCTTATGTGATTACAGCCAAAGAGGCTTTGCAAATTCCTGATAACTTAAATGTTGTTGATTTGATTTTGCCGAAAGCAGAATTAAAACTAAACGATGGTAACGCAGTGAACGTAGAATCAGTCAAAGGTCAATTTGATCAAGTGAAGCAAACATTAAACTTAAATGAAAATGTCGTGTTGGTTGATAAACAAGGATATCAAATTAATTTGCAATCGGTTGATATTGATTTAATTGGTAAAACGTCGCAATCACTTACACCTGTCACGGCCAAGGGCCCTGTGGGTTCAATTCAGGCTACAGGATTCCATGCCGATAGCAATACAGGCGTTTTGACGTTTACGGGCCCTGCCACTCTTACTATTCAATCAACACAAAATAAGGATTGATGATATGCGATTTCCAATTTTTCTTTTCGTACTGTGCTCTATTACTCTTCCATCATGGGCACAAACAACAAATACACCCGTCGAAATAAAGGCTAATGATGCGTTGGAGTGGAATAGCCAAAAACAACAATATATCGCGCGCGGGAATGCCTCGGCGGTACAAGAAGGATCATCCATCACAGCAGATGAATTAACGGCAGAATATAAAGATATGGGGAATGGTAAAACTGAAATATCAATGATGACCGCCAATGGAAATGTGATCGTGACAAAGGATGATATGACGGGAACGTCAGAACGTGCTGTTTATGATATGGGCACGGAATTAATCACAATGTCGGGCGGCAATTTGCGCCTTGCAACAAAAGATAAAATCATCACGGCACGCGATCGTTTTGAATATCATATGGCGCAAGGTTTATTAAAAGCTATTGGTAATGCGGTTATCATCGCGGGTGATAAACAATTAAAAGCTGATCGTGTTGACGCCGTGATGGATAAAAATAATCAATTGCAATCGGCAGAAGCGATCGGGTCAGTTGTCATCACAACGCCAAAAGAACAAGCAAAATCATCACGTGCAACCTATGATGCGCGCACAAATATTGTAAAGTTATTTGATAATGTGGTGATTACACAAGGACAAAATACCATTACAGGCGCGCGTGCCGAGGTGAATTTAAATACAAATGTTAGTCATATGTTTGGCAATGAAAAAAGTGGTGGGCGCGTAAAAGCTGTATTTTTCCCGCAAAAATAATTTACTATTCGGTGGTCAATAATTCAATTGCTGTTGTTCCATTCAAGCAAGAATCAATTTCATTGCGTGCAGCTTTAATCATTTCAGGAATTTGAAATGGTGTATTCATCACAATCATCCCACATCCATTAAATGAATTTTCTCTCTCACGCGGAAAGCGTAAAAATTCAAAACAATAACTACGATGAAAACCAATATTTTTTACAGCGTGAATAAGATCTAAACTCATATCATGCGCTTTGATCGGATACCAAATAGCGTAAATACCGTTCGGAAATTTTTTGTGCCATAATTCAATATTTTTAATCAATATTTCAAATTCATTACGTTTTTCAAATGGCGGATCAACCAAAATATAGGCACGTTTTTCGATGGGCGGAATTACTGCCTTGATCGATATATAGGCATCTAAATTGGTACATTTTACATTTGCAAATTGCGCCATATTATTTTGCAATGTTTTATAGTCATCGGGATGTAATTCATTAACAATCAATCGATCATGTGGGCGTAATAATGAATGTAATTGTAACGGTGATCCTTTGTATAATTGTTTCCCCCACGAGAGTTTTAAAAATTCTTGAAATGCCATTAAATCAGAATTTTGAAATTTAGAATTTATAAATTTATCAACTCCGTCTTTAAATTCTTGCGTTTTTAAGGCCTCGGTTGAAGATAATGGGTATAATGCTGGGCCAGCAAATGCATCTAAAACCATTAATGGTTTATCTTTTTTCAAAAGCTGTTTTGTGATCAAAAAGCTAATAAAATGCTTAAAAATGTCAGCAAAATTTCCAGCATGATAAATATGACGATAATTCATACGTTAATGAAAATGGAAAACGATGAATGATGCAAGTAAAATAATAACGCCTGCAATCCAAAATAAATTATACATTGAAAAAGCGCATTTACGATTTTGCCAGCGATGAATAGGTTTCATACTTTCGGGCCTATGATCATTCGCATAGGCACGTTCATATAATTCGATACGATCATATTTTTTCAATGAAAATAATTTTTGCCCTGCTTGATAGGCGCTGAGTTTGTTTGTCGTTACACTTTGTTTTTTCCAATGAAGACGATGCGGCAACACATCTGAGTGTTCGAATGTATATATAATATATTCGGGTGCAAAATTTCCGTTTATTTTTGAGGTGTTTTGTAGCTCCAGCATATAGAGTTTAGTAAAGCTGAATAATATTAAGAAGTTGTTAATAAATACGCTATTTGATTGCTACTGAAAAGCTTTTCAAAATGGCTAATTTCCTATATGGTGATAGGAAATAACCCTTCTTAAACCGAATCTCATTTAAATCTTATGGCTTCCATCAATTTAAAACGTAAATCGACATCTCGTGCGCGTGCAAAATTCTCATTGCGCGATTTTATTGCTATTTGCTGGCATTATATAATTGTCGGTATCTTGCTGACTATTTCACTTTATTTGTTTGTGGCCATGGTTTCATATAATCCACTTGATATGTCATCGAACACGGTATCAAATATTTCTGATCAAATTCATAATCTAATGGGGTTAAGTGGTGCGTATATAGCCGATATGTTCTTACAATTTTTTGGTGTGGGGGCGCTGCTACTTCCTGCTTTTTTGGGAATGTGCGGATATCGTTTTTTAAAACAGGATGATATATCCCCATTATCGCTCCGTATTCTATCAATTTTATTGGCAATGATTTTTGTGGCGACGGCGGGTGCATCTATCACAACATTTTTCTGGCTTGCACAATCACATATGGGTGGGCTTATCGGTCATATATTTTTAAATTTAATGAATTCTATGATTCCTGATATGGGGATTTTATCATCAAAGATTATTATTTCGATTTTATCTTTCGGCATTGGGTTGTTTTTATTTAACGTAGCCATTGCTCTGCGCCCCGATGAACGTGAATTATTGATGGCACATATGCTCAAAGGTGGAAGTGCCACGATGCAAGGCGCGAATAGTGCGTGGAATAAAATCACATCCTTCCGCCGTTCCAATGATCATGAGGAAGATACTGAATATGAAGATGATGAGGATGCAGAAGATGAAAACCAATCTGAGGACGAAGATGAAGAAGACGATTCATACGAAGAAAGATCACGTCCTATCTCTGTTGTAAAACCTCAGGCACGCACCCAAAAACCAAAGACAAAAAAATCAGAGCAAACAAAATTTGATTTACGTGAACCATCAGAATGGGAATTACCGCCCAAGGAATTTTTGCAAAATCCACCAAAGCAAGTGGGGGAACAGTTAGACGAATCTGCGTTGCGTAAAAATGCCGATCTTTTGCAAAATGTTTTGAGTGATTATAATGTAAGCGGTGATATCACATCAATTCATCCAGGTCCTGTGGTAACATTGTATGAATTAGAGCCATCGCCAGGCACAAAAACATCGCGCGTGGTTGGTTTAAGTGATGATATTGCACGATCAATGTCGGCGGTATCTGTGCGCGTTGCTGTGGTGCCTGGACGTAACGTCATTGGTATTGAATTGCCAAACAAAAAACGCCAAACCGTTTATTTAAAAGAATTATTAGAACAGCCCGAATTTGATGATCATGGTGCTAAATTACCATTAGTATTGGGCAAGGATATTGGTGGTCAACCCATTATTGCCGACCTTGCACGCATGCCGCATTTATTGGTGGCGGGAACAACGGGATCTGGGAAATCTGTTGCGGTCAACACAATGATTTTATCATTGCTGTATAAATTGCCGCCTGAAAAATGTCGTTTTATTATGATTGATCCCAAAATGCTCGAATTATCCGTTTATGATGATATTCCGCATTTGCTCGCGCCTGTGGTGACCGAACCTGGTCGTGCAGTTGTGGCGCTGAAATGGACGGTGCAGGAAATGGAAAACCGTTACCGCAATATGTCGAAACTCGGCGTGCGGAATATCGAAGGGTATAATGCCCGCGTGAAAGAGGCGCGTAAAAAAGGCGAAATTTTAATGCGCAAAGTGCAAACAGGGTTTGATGCCGAAACAGGCAAGCCTGTGTTCGAAGAACAGCCACTTGATTTGAATGAAATTCCATACATTGTTGTGATTGTTGATGAATTTGCTGATTTAATGTTGGTCGCAGGTAAGGATGTTGAAAATGCCATTCAACGTTTGGCGCAAATGGCACGTGCAGCAGGTATTCATCTAATCATGGCAACACAACGTCCATCGGTTGATGTGATTACAGGTGTCATCAAAGCAAATTTCCCGACACGTATTTCATTTCAAGTCACATCAAAAATCGATAGTCGTACAATTTTAGGCGAAGGCGGTGCCGAAACATTATTGGGCATGGGTGATATGCTTTATATGGCGGCGGGCGGGCGCATCACGCGCGTTCATGGGCCGTTTGTATCGGATAAAGAAGTTGAGGAAGTTGTGAACTTCCTTAAAGCCCAAGGCGAGCCAGAATATTTAGAAGACGTCACCGAAGGTGATTTTATGGGTGGTGATGATGGGGGTAGTTCATCGGGCGATGAATTATATGATCGCGCCTGCGCCTTGGTTGCCGAAGAAGGAAAAGCATCAACCAGTTTTATTCAGCGTCATTTGCAAATTGGGTATAACCGTGCGGCACGTATTATTGAAGACATGGAGAAAAATGGTGTTGTTGGCAAAGCCAACCATGTTGGCAAACGCGAAGTTTTAATCGGCGAACATCGTCGTTATTAATAGAGAGATTTAAGCGGGAATAACAATTCGCACTTCGGTACCCTTACCAATATCGCTCGATAATTCAACATGACCATCATGCAATTCAACAATATTTTTGACGAGCGTCAAACCTAAACCTGCACCACCGCGGACATTGCCATCGCCATCATTGCGCACTTCATCTGTTTTCTCAAACGGTTTGAAAATACGATCTTGATCTTTGGGGTTAATGCCAGGGCCCGAATCAATTACGCTGAAGAATACATTATTATCTTTGCGCGTCGCACATAGGCGAATGCGCCCACCCGCAGGTGTAAATTCAATCGCATTGCGAATAAGATTGAGCAGCACTTGTTTGATACGACGTTCATCTGCATTTACTGTACCGATTGATGCAGGACAATCTAGTTCGACTTCAATTTTTTGACTGCGTGCCCATTCTTGGGTGAGTTCATGCAATCCGCTCAATACGTTTGCGATATCAAATTCAGATTTTTCGAGTGTTAAATAACCCGCCTCAATAGTTGATAAATCAAGAATATCATTGATAAGGCTCATCAAACGCGCGCCCGCTTCACCCAAACCTTTGGTATATTCTTTTTGACGTATATTGAGTTCACCAAAATATTCTTTATCCAAAATTTCGGTAAAGCCGATAATAGCATTGAGCGGTGTGCGGAGTTGATATGACACATTCGCTAAGAAATCGAGTTTTAATCGTTCGGCGGTTTCGAGAGCCAATGTTTTATCACGCAATGCGTTTTCAACGCGAATTGTATCTGTTATATCAATATGAGTAACCAAGATACCCCCATCGGGTAATGGAATCACCGCAAATTCGATGACAGTATCGTCTTGGCGGCGGATAATACCATCGCGCATTGATCGATCAAGAGCTTGGGATAATAAGTTTTCGCGCGCTGTATCTTTATCATCGTCCGCAAACATACGTAACATTTTATCAATTAAACGATTAATATGCGGCTCTGATTCCATATCCTCGGGATTTAATTGCCACATGCGCGCATAGGCAGGATTCCACAATTTCAAACGACCATCACCGCCGAATGCGGCAACGCCCTCGGCCAAATTATCTAACGTTTCTTTTTGAACGGCGATAAGTGTGTTGTAAGATGTTTCTAATTGCAGGCGTGATGTCACATCTTCGAACATCATCATTAATCCACCTGTGGGATGTGCCACAATCAAATGACGAAGAGCAGTACCGTCAGGTAAATACATCATATCTTCGTGTGATCCAATTAACCCCGTAAACATGTCGAGCCAACCTTGTTTATAACGGCGGAAATCGGATTGTTCGGGTAGGCGACGATTTTCACGTAATTTTTCTAAAATTTCGCTTAATTTTGGTTTGCTATTTAAATATGAATCCTCGAGTTGCCACAATTGTGCATAAGACGCATTATAAAATTGTAATCGTTGATTTGTATCAAATAATGCAATCGCAGTTCGCAAATGTTCCATGAAACTACGATAGGCAGATATATTTCGCTCAGCTTCTTTTTGTAATATATCCTCGGCCGTACGGTCTTTGGCTAATCCTAAAACATACCCATCTTCAAGGGGGGTAAGTGAAATATCATATGAACGCCGATCGCCAACCACATTTAAAAAACGTTGCTCATTTATTTGTTCATGTGTTGTGCGTGCATGATCCACCATATCTTTTAGATTCTGTTGACCAGCTTTCCGAATAAAATTAATTTCTTTTTGTAATGTAATAATGTTGTCATGTGTATCTTGTACTAATATTTCATAGGCCTTGTTACACAATATGATACGACCGTTTTGATTATATAACCATTTTGGATCTTTGGCGTGATCCAGCATCATCTTCTTATATCGTTTTTGCTCATCTAATTCTGATAGTTTATTTTGAATAATATTTGTTTCTGTTTGCTGGTCAGAAATATCTTCAAACCACAACACATGGAATGTTTCGATTTTGGCTAAGTCAGAACCAGCCACACCCTGAACGCGAAAACACCGCACAAGATCGGTTGAGTGAAGCGTAATGTTAAAATTTTCGTTCGTCTGAAATAATTTTTTGACATGTTGTTCAAACCTCACATCATCATTGGTTTGAAAAATGGGTAAAATATCTTGATATGATGAAATATTTTTCAATCCTGTCAAATTGAGAAAAGCAGGATTATAGGCCACAAGCCCATTTGACCCGAACCCACAATACGCCCCCGGAAAAGCTGATAAGAATGCCTCAAGACGGCTTCGTTCCGTTTCAATTTGTTTGACAGATAAGGCGGACCTTATAAACGATGTGACTGACATCCGCCTATTTTGCCATTATTCAGCTATAAAACAAGATTAATAACGATATTGATCTGATTTAAACGGGCCGTTTTGATCAACGCCGATATAGTCCGCCTGTTCCTTGTTTAGGACAGTCAATTTCACGCCCAATTTTTCAAGATGCAGGCGCGCCACTTTTTCATCCAAAGCTTTTGGTAAGACATAAACTTGGTTCTGGTAATTTTTATGGTTCTGCCATAATTCGATTTGCGCCAAAACTTGGTTGGTGAATGATGCGCTCATGACAAAGCTCGGGTGACCAGTGGCGCAACCCAAATTTACCAAACGACCTTCGGCGAGAAGGATGATGCGTTTGCCATCAGGGAATTCAATTTCATCAACTTGTGGTTTGATGTTGTTCCATTTGAAATTACGCAGTGATCCGACTTCAATTTCATTATCAAAGTGACCAATATTACAAACAATCGCGCGGTCTTTCATCGCACGCATGTGGTCGAGTGTTATGACGGCTTTGTTTCCTGTGGTGGTCACAAAAATATCAGCCTTAGGCGCCATATCATCCATAGTTTGGACTTCATAACCTTCCATAGCGGCTTGTAATGCACAAATAGGGTCAATTTCGGTAACAATTACGCGCGCACCTTGTGAGCGAAGAGAATCTGCAGATCCTTTGCCTACATCGCCATAACCACATACAACGGCTACTTTACCTGCGAGCATAACGTCGGTGGCACGGCGAATACCATCAACCAATGATTCACGGCAACCATATTTATTATCAAATTTTGATTTGGTAACGCTGTCATTCACGTTAATGGCGGGAACTTTTAATGTACCTGCCTTTGCCATTTCATGTAAGCGATGAACGCCTGTGGTGGTTTCTTCCGATACGCCGCGAATATCTTTTAGTAATTCAGGATATTCATCGTGAATAATTTTTGTTAAATCGCCGCCATCATCTAAAATCATATTGGGTGTCCATCCATCGGGGCCTTTGATGGTTTGGTGAATGCACCATTCATATTCTTCTTCGGTTTCACCTTTCCATGCGAACACAGGAATACCTGCCGCCGCGATTGCCGCCGCCGCATGATCTTGCGTTGAAAAGATGTTGCATGATGACCAACGAATGCTTGCGCCTAAGTCAATTAATGTTTCAATCAAAACAGCGGTTTGAATAGTCATGTGAAGGCAACCAACAATACGGGCGCCTTTCAATGGCGCTTTACCTTTATATTCTGCACGCAGAGCCATGAGACCTGGCATCTCGGTTTGGGCAATATCAATTTCTTTACGCCCCCATGAGGCAAGGCTTAAGTCTTTGACTTTAAAGTCATTTTCGGTGTTTTTGATGGCGGTTGCGTGTGACATCGGGGTCAATCTCCTAAAATTTTATGTAATTTTCACGGGGCGTTAAATTTCCTTGTGTAGATTTAAGACATACAAAGAAAAAAGCAACAATAAAACATAATAAAAATGAATATTTGAGGGAGTTACGGGCAAATGGCGACGGGAATTTATACATATAGACAAAATCCGCTTTATGAGCGTTCATTCTTAATTTTTAAACAAGATGCGCCTGTGGGTGATTACACAGTTTTAGATGAAAGCGAAGATCGTATTTTGGCAGAAAAAAAGGTCATGAATTTGATCAGCCGCATGAACGGATCGCATGATTTGATCCCGCTCGGTGATGTCACAAAATCGCGGTTGCTATTTCACCGCAAACCAAAAATTCAAGACACAGATCCGACAGAGGTTGTGTTTTATACCTATGATGGCAAGGGTGTATCAAAAGAAAATGCCATTTTGACAATTGAGGGAGATATGCAATGAGTGGTTTTAATTTAACAGCAATTTGTTCTGGATTTTGTGCGGCGGGAAGTGTTGATGCAAGAGGCGATTTTAGTCGTGCGGCATTAAATCCAGCGACACAAATAATGTCACCATCATTAGGCAGTGATCTTAAAATTTAACCTTTCATTTCACGATGGTGAATCGTCACAGGATGGTTTTGCGCACGCAACCATCCTGCAATTTTTTGGGCGGTATAAACAGATCGATGTTGTCCGCCTGTGCATCCAAACGCGATGGTTAAATAACGTTTCCCATTTTTTTTATAAAGTGGGATAAGACGTGATAAAGTGTGCGTCAGATTACTATAAAATTCACCCATCGCATTATCTTGTTCAATATAAATTTGGATCTCTTTATCCAAACCCGTCATATGGCGGTATTCTTCCTTCCAGTGCGGGTTATTTAAAAATCGCATATCAAATACCATATCGGATTCACGCGGAATACCATGGCGGTATGAAAATGACATGATGTTAATGTTCAATGTATCACTGATATAGGCTTCAACGCGTTGTTCAATCTGTGTGCGCAGATCATGAATATTTAAATCAGATGTATCAATGATAACATTGGCTTTGTACTTTAAGGGATATAGCAATGCTTTTTCAGCGGCGATACCATCATTAATTGACTTGTCGCGCGCGAGCGGATGTACGCGGCGCGTATCCGTAAAACGTCTTAACAATACATGGTCGTCTGCTGATAAAAATAATGTTTGAATTGTCCATAAATGTTCGGCACGTAATTGATCAATTTTTTCCAAAATTTTCACAGGATCAAAATCACGCGTGCGTGTATCAATACCGATTGCAATTGGCCCATCTTTATCAACGGATGAGAGGAGAAGATTGTCCAAGAAAGAAATAGGAAAATTATCAAAAACTTCGATACCTAAATCTTCCATGATTTTTAATGTGGATGATAATCCTGCGCCTGAAAATCCCGTTACGATGAATAATGTATTTTTTGTCATACGATCTCTGCTTTGCGTAACTTTATAATAAATTCCGCGCCCTGTTTGGTGTTGGCATTCACCTCAATTTGTCCGCCATGCCCATCCAAAATTTGTTTGACAATGGATAATCCTAAGCCTGAGTGATACCCGTATGTTTCGGCAGGACGGTCAGAATAGAAACGATTAAAAATAATATTCTCTTTGCCTGCTGGAACGCCTGGACCATTATCACGGCAATATACAAAGATCATCTCATCTTGATCAGAAATTGTCACATCTAATCGATTACCAAATGAAAAAGCATTATCAAAGATATTGTGAAATACATGGGATAGATGCGATTCGTTTCCCCATACAAAAAAATCGTTAATGGGTAAATATAGATGAAAATCTTTTGATTGTTGTTGATAATGTAACTTCATATCCTCTAAAATTCTATTCAGATTTACTGGAATACTTTCGGATCGTGCAAGCTCAGCATCTAATCGCGACGCAGTGGAGATATTGGAAATTAACCGATCCATGCGATGTAGATCGTGATAGATAACATTGGTTAAAATTTCTTTTTTATCTTTATCCTGAACGCGCCCCAAGGTTTCAAAGGCACTGCGGATTGATGTTAATGGATTTTTCAATTCATGCGCAACATCAGCAGCAAATTGTTCGATACTATTGACTCGTTGAATAAATGAATCTGTCATATCACGCATGGCAATTGATAAATCACCAATTTCATCTTTACGGTATGATAGGTCAGGAATAATCTGTTGCGCCCTTTGCTCACGTGATTTTTCTGCTGCGCTTGCAAGAAAACGTAATGGATGCCCTATATTTGCAGACAGATATAATGAAAACACAAGGGTTATCAAAAGAGCAATTGCAAAAAGAATAAATACATCACGTCCCATACGTTCAAATGTACGGGCAATATTCGTATCCGAGCGCGTAACAATTAAGTAAGCAATAATTTTATCATTTTTGATAATGGGATATGATGCAGATAAAACAAGATTGTGCTGACCATCTTGCCAAGCGCCAATGCTTGATTTTCCTTCTTGCAGGTACATACCATCACTTAAATCATAAATAGATGGTGCATTTTCATCTGGATATAAGGGTAGATCAAAATTGATGGAATGAATATTGGAAAGAAATGATAAAAATGTTGAAGCTATTGAGGCTGATTCATCTTTTTCAGTTTGTAAAATTGTTTTTTTATTTAACTCAGAGTCGTAAACCAACTCACCATTTTTTCCAAATAAACGTAACCGTTGATTTTTCTGTGTTACGAAGCTTTTTAAGATATTTTTTTGGTGTGTGTAGTTATTATCATTTTTCCACGTATTTACCAAAACTGAGGAATATAATTCGGTTTCGGTGGCTAATAATTCGGTTTCAGTTGCTGTTAAATTCTCACGATATGAATTTAAATAGAAAATGCCAATAATAAGAATAATAACCGCGATGAGATTGAGACCCATAATTTGATATGATAGGCGACTTAGGGGGCGTCGGCCCAAATTCATATCTTTGAAAATTGTGGCATGCTCAGGAATCATTTGTCTTTATACCTGTAACCAACGCCATAAAGTGTTTCAATTTTATCAAATGTTTCATCACAATCACGAAATTTTTTGCGAATGCGCTTGATGTGTGTGTCAATTATACGGTCATCAACAAAGGTTGATTCATCGTACGCATCGGTGATCAATTGATCACGTGTTTTGACTATGCCTGGCTTGAATGCCAATGAACGTACCAATAAATATTCCGTTACTGTGAAAACAATATTTTTTCCCTGCCATTTAATTTCATGGCGTTCGTCATTCATTTCTAGATCGCCATGATGAATAGATGACGTTGTTACAGATGATAAGCTAACACGGCGCAACAAGGAACGAATGCGTTCTAATAATAATTTTTGTGAAAATGGTTTGGTGATGTAATCGTCAGCGCCCGATTGTAGACCTGAGATTTGATCAATTTCATCATCTTTGGATGTCAGCATAATAATTGGCAAAGTAAATTCTGTACGAAGTTTTTTTAATAATTCCATGCCGTCCATACGCGGCATTTTGATATCTAATATCGCTAAGTCAGGTTTATTATCCTTGATTAACTTAAATCCATCTTCGCCATCATGGGCGATGATGGTGGTAAAGCCTTCGACTTGCAACATCATAGACACAGATGTTGTAATGTTACGGTCATCATCAATCAAAGCAATGGTTTGTGATTGTGTCATGATGCAGTTTTGATCCCAAAATAAAATTCAAGAAATGCCACATATGTTTTGGCGGCGGTATAAATATTATCAATTGCCATATGTTCATCAATTTGATGGTTAGTTTTTGTCAGCACACCATATTCAATGACGGGGCAATAGGGAGCCATAAACCGTGCATCAGATGTACCGCCACCAGTATCAAGTATGGCGGTCGTATTTGAAATATCTTGAATCGCAGATTGTATACATTCAATCAAATGAGGCGATTCAGTAATAAAACTTTCGGCATTACAAGTTGTTTTTAATTCGTAGGAGATATCATGAGGTGCTAATAATTCATGAATTTTTTCGGTGATAGTTTTTGATGACCATAGGCTATTAAACCGAATATTAAATTTCGCGGTTGCTTCCTCGGGTACGGTATTACGTGTTGGATTCCCAACATCAAATGATGTCATTGCCAAATGTGTTTTTGGCATTTTATCTGTGCCGTTGTCCCATTCAAAATTAATTAATGTGGATGTGAGTTTAATTAATCGATCAATTGGATTGATAAAACGTTCGGGGTAGGCGCTGTGGCCTTGTTTCCCCCGTACAATTAAATCGCCATGAAATGATCCGCGTCGTCCCACACGTATTAATTGCCCCATACTTTCGGGATTACTCGGCTCACACACAATGGCATCGGTGGGTAGACGATTATGCTCTTTCATCCATTCAATCACGCGTACTGATCCGTTAATCGAATCGGCCTCTTCATCACCTGTAATTAAGAATGAAATTGTCCCGCACAATGGGTGGGTACGAATAAATTCAATGGCGGCGGAAATACCTGCGGCGACGCCTGTCTTCATATCGGCCGCACCACGCCCGTATAATATGCCATGAATAATATCTGCGCCAAATGGATCATGTGTCCATGCATTCACATCGCCTGGCGGTACGACATCGGTATGTCCCAGAAAACAAATATGCGGCGTGCCTGTGCCGATGGTCGCGACAATATTATCAACCGGATAACTGTTATTACCTTCGAAACGAAGTTTTTCAATTTTGAATCCGTGTGATTGCAATATGTTCGCCACAATATCCAATGCGCCATCATCGGCGGGCGTTACACTGCGGCACCGTATAAGGGATTGAGATAATTGAACGGGATCAATCGCGAAGGAGTTCATTGATACCTGTTTTCTCACGTGTACGTGCATCGACGCGTTTTACAATCACAGCGCAATATAAATTCGGGCCATTATCGCGCGCTTGTGATCCTGCCACAACAACAGAATAAGCAGGAACGCGCCCCATAAAGGTTTCACCCGTCGCGCGATCAATAATTTTTGTTGATGCGCCCAAATAAACACCCATGCTTAACACTGATCCTTCTTCGACAATGACGCCTTCGGCAACTTCGGAACGTGCGCCAATAAAAACATTATCTTCGATAATAACAGGGTTTGCTTGTAATGGCTCAAGAACACCGCCGATACCAACACCACCAGAAATGTGGCAATTTTTACCAATCTGTGCGCATGACCCAATGGTTGCCCATGTGTCTACCATTGTGCCTGTATCAACATAGGCACCGATATTTACGAATGATGGCATCAATACTGTGTTCGCACCAATAAACGCACCACGGCGAACAAATGATCCGGGAACAGAGCGGAATCCAGCAGTATTAAATTGATCATCTGACCATCCATCGGTCTTCATCGGCACTTTGTCCCACCAAAATGAATCGTTCGGGCCATGTGCCATACGTTGATTGGGGTTTAAGCGGAATGACAATAAGACGGCTTTTTTTAACCATTGATGTACAGTCCATGTACCATCAATTTTTTCGCAAATGCGCAAACTTCCTGAATCAAGTTGGGATAAGCAGTAATCAACCGCATCACGAATTTCGCCCTTGGTTGAGATTGATAATTCGGCACGTTGTTCCCATGCGTTATTGATAATAT
>JBIICJ010000080.1:0-6587 GCA_044238965.1 Micavibrio sp.
ACGGTTAAATTATGCCCGCATTGTACCAATTGTTGATTTCACATCCCAAATTATGGGGCGTATTATTCGCGCTCCGCGTCTGGAAAAATTGTAAATAACCCCCTCAATTAACACTGGATTTTTTTCACAATTCACCCTATTTTCGTGACTATGACTGATCCATTAAAAAACAAAGATGATTTAAACGGGTTTACCGATGTGACGGGGCCTGCGGCCTTTAAAGCGCAAATGTTAAAAGAACAAGAAGAAGCAGCTGCGGCCGAAGCTGCCATGGCGAACATCGGCTCTGTGGCTGATGAAGCCGATGGCACTGCGCCTGCACAAAATGATGCCGCGAATTTTGCGGTGTTACAAAATTTGCAAAAAGAATTGGCTGATACTAAAGACCAATTATTACGCGCCGCTGCCGAAACCGAGAATTTACGCAAACGTTTCCAACGTGAACGTGAAGATGCATTGAAATTTGGTATTTCCAGTTTCGCCAAAGATTTACTCGATGTTGCCGATAATTTCCGCCGTGCATTAGATGCCATTCCCGAAGATGTTCGTGACGATGATCGCGTAAAACCAATTATCGAAGGCATCGAAGCCACCGAACGCACAATGTTACGTTCGTTTGAAAAGGCGGGCATTAAAAAATTGGAACCGCAGTTGGACGAAGCCTTTAACCCTAATTTCCATGAAGTGATGTTCGAAGCCCCCGTTGCGGGCAAAGCATCTGGCGCGATTATTCAAGTCATTGAAACGGGGTATATGTTGCATGAACGACTTCTTCGCCCCGCACGCGTGGGCGTTGCCAAGGGCGATGGATCGGTTGACCCCGCCCGCAACGTGGATACGAGTGCGTAATTTATCATTTTTCACCGTATAAATGTATGCTATCCCTTGATTTTTAGGGGTGGTCTTTTATAAATCAATGTATCGGGAATATGGGTGATGCCGATGGTCGGGTCACTACGTATTTGCCATAAATAAAAAGGAGTGAATACATGTCAAAAGTAATCGGAATCGATTTAGGAACCACCAACTCTTGCGTTGCTATTATGGACGGAAAAGAGCCACGTGTTTTAGAAAATGCCGAAGGCGCGCGCACAACCCCTTCGATGATCGCTTTCACCAAAGATGGTGAACGTTTGGTCGGTCAACCCGCAAAACGTCAAGCGGTCACAAACCCAGATAACACATTGTACGGGATCAAACGTTTGATTGGTCGTCGTTTCAATGATCCACAAGTTCAAAAAATGAAAGCCCACTCCCCGTTCAAAATTGTCGAAGGCGACAATGGCGATGCATGGGTTGAAATTGATGGCCAAACATACGCGCCGTCACAAATTTCGGCGATGGTTTTGAAAAAAATGAAAGAAACCGCCGAAAGCTTCCTTGGCACAACTGTATCACAAGCAGTGATTACTGTTCCTGCATATTTCAATGACGCGCAACGCCAAGCGACAAAGGACGCTGGTAAAATCGCAGGCCTTGAAGTGCTTCGTATTATCAATGAGCCAACAGCGGCGGCATTAGCCTATGGTTTGGATAAGAAAAATTCAGGTACAATCGCTGTATATGATTTAGGTGGTGGTACATTCGATATTTCCGTTCTTGAAATTGGCGATGGTGTATTCGAAGTAAAATCAACCAATGGTGATACATTCCTTGGTGGTGAAGATTTTGACTCACGCATCATTGATTATCTCGCTGATGAATTCAAAAAAGAGCAAGGCATCGATTTGCGCCAAGACAAACTCGCGCTTCAACGTTTGAAAGAAGCAGCCGAGAAAGCAAAAATCGAATTGTCATCAACAACACAAACTGAAGTGAACCTTCCGTTTATTACGGCTGATGCGTCAGGGCCAAAACATTTGAATGTGAAAATGACCCGCGCGAAATTGGAATCATTGGTGGATGATTTGGTACGCCGCACCATCGAACCATTAAAAGCCGCATTGCGTGATGCAGGTTTAAAACCATCTGACATCGACGAAGTGGTATTGGTGGGCGGTATGACCCGCATGCCGAAAATCATTGAAACCGTCAAAGATTTCTTTGGTAAAGAACCACACAAAGGTGTGAACCCTGATGAAGTTGTGGCTGATGGCGCGGCGGTTCAGGGCGGTGTGTTGCAAGGTGATGTGAAAGACGTTCTTCTTCTCGATGTAACCCCATTATCATTGGGTATCGAAACATTGGGCGGTGTCTTTACACGTTTGATTGATCGCAACACAACAATCCCGACCAAAAAATCGCAAGTATTCTCCACTGCCGAAGATAACCAAGGCGCCGTGACGATTCGCGTGTTCCAAGGTGAACGTGAAATGGCGGCGGATAATAAATTACTTGGCCAATTTGATTTGGTTGGTCTACCATCTGCGCCGCGTGGCGTGCCACAAATCGAAGTGACATTCGATATTGATGCGAATGGTATTGTTCACGTGGCGGCAAAAGACAAAGCCACCAACAAAGAACAAAATATCCGCATTCAAGCTTCTGGCGGTTTATCAGACGCTGATATCGAACAAATGGTCAAAGATGCCGAAGCGAACGCAGAAACAGATAAAAAACGTCGTGCGTTAGTGGAGGTAAAAAACCAAGCGGAATCATTAATACACCAAACCGAGAAAACCATTCGTGATTTGGGTGATGATGTGAATTCTGCTGACAAAGCCGAAGCAGAAAGCGCGATTGCGACATTAAAAACAACTCTCGAAGGCGAAAACAAAGACGACATTGAACAAAAAATGTCATCTTTACAACAAATCGCAATGAAAGTTGGCGAGGCTGCATACCGTAAAGCGCAAGAAAATTCTGCTGGTGCACCTGATAGCGCGGCTCCATCAGAAAACACATCAACATCATCCACAAAAAATGATGATGTGATCGATGCTGATTTCACCTTTGATGATGACGATAAAAAAAGCGCATAACCTTCATTAATGATGGGGGAGTGAGAAATCACTCCCCTCTTTCATTCACAACAAGATTTTAAATGTAAGTTGGACAGCAATGAGCAAAGATTATTACGCCATTTTAGGTGTTGAAAAAAATGCGAGCGAGGATGAATTAAAAAAAGCCTATCGTAAAAAAGCGATGGAATTTCACCCTGATCGCAACCAAGACAATAAAGACGCCGAAGAAAAATTCAAAGAAATCAACGAAGCTTACGATGTTTTAAAAGACGCCGATAAGCGCGCGGCCTATGACCGTTTTGGCACAGCGGGCGCACAATTCCGTGGTGGTGGCCCAGGTGATTTTGGCGGTGGATTTGGCTCTGCTTTCTCCGATATTTTCGAAGATATGTTCGGCGATGTTATGTCGGGCGGTGGTCGTCGTTCAAGTGGCCCGCAACGCGGCAGTGATGTGCAATATGCTGTTGAAATATCACTAGAAGATGCATTCAATGGCAAAGAAACAAAAATGAAAATTCCGACCATTGATGCGTGCGATTTATGTAATGGGTCAGGCGTATCTGATGGTGGCAAAGCAGAAACCTGTTCAACATGTAATGGATCTGGACGCGTGCGCGCAACACAAGGTTTCTTTACCATTGAACGCACCTGCCCCACCTGTAATGGCGCGGGCACTATCATTAAAAATCCATGTAAAAAATGCTCTGGTGCGGGACGTATGCGCGGCGAGAAAACGTTATCCGTCTCCATTCCCGCAGGTATCGAAGAAGGCCGCCGTATCCGCATCGCTGGCGAAGGCGAGGCAGGTGTCAAAGGCGGCGCACGCGGTGATTTATATGTTCTTGTTACCGTCAAACCACATACATTCTTCCGCCGTGATGGCGCCAATCTTCATTGTCGCATTCCTGTGCCAATGACAACAGCCGCATTGGGCGGCACATTAGATGCGCCAACAATCGAAGGTTCAAAAACCACAATCAAAATTCCTGCAGGCACGCAAACAGGACAACAAATGCGCCTCAAAGGCAAAGGGATGAGCATTTTACGCTCAACTGAACGCGGCGACATGTATATCGAAATTTTTGTGGAAACGCCCGTCAACCTCGATAAAAAACAAATGGATATTTTAAAACAACTTGATGATTCACTCGAAAAATCAGGTAAAAAACACACACCACAATCCGAAGGTTTCTTTGATAAGATGAAAGATTTGTGGAAAGACTTAAAGGAAACATAAACCCATGACCATAAAAATTGGTATCGCGGGCGCAAAGGGGCGCATGGGGCAATTGCTCATGGCGGGCGTTACATCAGATAATGATTCCGTATTATCGGGCGGGATTGATCGCGGTGATGATGCTGATAATCTTTTCAAAAATTCTGATGTGATAATTGATTTCTCCTCACCTGAACCTTCGGTTGCACACGCATCCCTCGCCGCAAAATACAAAAAACCATTATTGATCGGCACAACAGGTTTAAATGATTCCGAACGCATGCAGATAATTTCATACGCATCATCTGCTCCCATTTTGATTTCAGCAAACACATCATTGGGCGTAAATGTTCTCATCCACTTGGTACGCAAAGCCGCCACCACATTAGGCAACGATTTTGATATCGAAATTTTTGAATCGCACCACGCGAAAAAGGTTGATGCACCTTCGGGTACCGCCCTCGCCCTCGGTCATGCCATTGCCGATGGCTTAAATGTGCCATTAAAAGACCATAAAGTATCGGGTCGCGACGGCCACACAGGCGCGCGTCAGGCCAAAGATATCGGCTTTGCCGCGCTTCGCGGCGGCGATGTCGCGGGTGATCATACCGTGTTTTTCTATGGTATGGGTGAGCGGTTAGAATTAACGCACCGCGCGACCGATCGTAAAATTTTTGCCGATGGCGCGATTAAAATTGCAAAATGGTTATCAAAACAGCCACCACAATTTTATACAATGGATGATTTTTTATCATTTTGAAATTGCGACTCGATCCCCAATAACATTTTCTTACACTTCGTTCCCCACCCATAATTTTCAACAATCCCCGATGATTGAATGACGCGGTGGCATGGAATTAAAAAAGAAATAGGGTTTGACCCCACTGCCGTGCCGACGGCACGCGATGCATTTTTATTGCCCACCGCATTGGCAATCGATTGATAACTTACCACATGCCCTAATGGAATTTGTAGCAACGCCCGCCATACCTGAATTTGAAAATTACTGCCGTAAATATCCAATGGAATATGTTGTCCTGACAAACCGCCATCTAAAATTTGATTAATTTTATTGTTATTTTCTTCAATTTTTCGATCATCGCGAACAAAATTTGCACGCGGGAAATAACTGCGCATACGCGCAATGCATCGATCGAAATTTCCATCAATTTGAAACCCAATCCAACAAATGCCCCGCGTTGTTTGTGCAATCATCATTGCTCCAAAAATTGTATCTGTAATACCGTAAATAATATTTAACCCTTCACCTCTACCGCGCACGTTACCTGGAGTTACGCTTTCAATTTTTAAAAATAAATCATGCAAACGACCATTACCTGATAATCCCGCACGATATGCCGACTCCAATGTCGAATGACCTTCGAACAAAAAATCACGTGCGGTTTTGTAATTCAAAAATTGATATAAATCTTTGGGACTTAACCCCACATTTTGTTTAAATATTTTTTGAAAATGGACAGGATCATACGAAAATTTATACGCCAGATCGTCCAATGATTTTGGCATATCGGATGTTTTGATTACCTCGGCAATTGCCGATGAAATGATATGGTATTTTTTATCCATTCCTCACATTAAAATCTATGCATAAAAATTCAATCCGTTTATAGTGTTTCCATGAAAAAAGAGCAAATAGTTGAAGCCTTTACGCGGTTTCGCGCCGCCACGCCTCACCCGAAAAGTGATTTGGAATATACAAATCCCTATACATTATTAGTGGCGGTTGTGTTATCGGCGCAAGCAACCGATGCGGGCGTGAACAGAGCCACAAAAAAATTATTTGAAATTGTTGATACGCCTGAAAAAATGGTGAAATTAGGAATTGCAAAATTAAAAAATCATATCAAAACAATCGGCCTCTATAATGCCAAAGCCGAGAATGTGATTTCCCTATCATATATTTTAATCGAGAAATTTAATAGTAAAATACCGCGCACGCGTGACGATTTAATGTCGTTACCTGGCGTCGGACGCAAAACCGCCAATGTTGTTTTAAATATTGTTTATGGCGAACCCACCATGGCAGTTGATACACATGTGTTTCGGTTAGGTAATCGTTTAAAATTTGCGAGTGGGAAGACTCCCGAAGAGGTCGAGGCAAAATTAGTCAAAAAGATTCCAACTGAATTTTTACAACATGCCCATCATTGGCTCATCCTTCACGGGCGGTATGTATGTAAGGCACGCAACCCTGCATGTGATAAATGCATTATTGCTGACTTATGCCCATCACGCGGAAAAGTATAATTACAAAAGGTCTTTGAGACATGATGACATCGTCATTATTGGTTCAAACGGGCGGAAATTTGTGTGAAGAATATTATATTGTTCGTGTTTTATATCCCAAAAAATTTCATATACGCACGCAGATGACTTATATTGCCAAATCAATACATCACCCTCTTGGCGAATAAAACTTGGTAATCCAAATAATTTACCAATTTCGT
>JBIICJ010000020.1:0-25544 GCA_044238965.1 Micavibrio sp.
TATAAAATTATTTATATGTGCCACAAATGTGCGTAGCGGTGAGTCAAAAATATTTGAAAATCATGAATTATCATCTGATGTATTATGTGCCTCTGCCGCATTGCCCAATTTATTCCAAGCCGTTGAAGTGAATGGCGAACAGTATTGGGATGGAGGTTATATGGGCAACCCATCTTTGTGGCCATTATTTTATCAGGCCACAACACCCGATATTTTAATTGTTCATGTGAATCCTATTTATCGTCCTGAAATTCCCAAAGACGCACAGGCTATCGAAAACCGCGTCAATGAAATCACGTTTAATTCATCATTGATGAAGGAATTACGATCCATTGCTTTTGTTCAGAAATTGGTGCGTGATGATATGTTGAAACCAGCATATAAAAAAGATTATCGCGATATGTTATTGCATGCCATTCGGTCAGAAGAGGTTATGCGTGATTTAAATATCTCAAGTAAGTTTGATACAAGTTGGAATTTTCTTGTAAAATTACGTGACATGGGTCGTCGTTCTGCTCACGAATGGATAAAGCATAATTATGATAAGATTGGGAATGAGGCCACGATTGATATTCAAAAAGATTATTTATCACCACAATCACATAAAAAAGGCGGGAGATAATCCCGCCTTTCTTTTTATCTTATGATCTAATCAATGATTATTGATTTTTGTCTTTGTTCAAAGCCGCGCCTAAGATATCGCCCAATGAAGCGCCTGATTCGGTTGAACCGAATGCCGCCATTGCTGCTTTATCTTCGTCGATCTCACGTGCCTTGATAGACAAGGTTACGCTGCGTTTCTTCGCATCAACAGTGAGGATTTTCGCATCAACTTTTTCACCAACCGCAAAACGGTCTGGACGTTGTTCGGTGCGCTCACGTGATAGATCTGCACGTTTGATGGTACCAGTTACGCTGTCATTAACAGCCACTTCGATACCTTTGTCGTTTGTTGATGTCACGGTACATGTCACAATCTGACCTTTTACCACGCCAGACAATGCGCCTGCATGTGGATCATCAGTCAATTGTTTAATACCCAAGGCCACGCGTTCTTTTGATGTATCAATCTCAAGAACTTTGACCTTCACTGCATCACCTTTCTTATAGGATTTGATTGCATCATCTGCATTCTCTTCCCATGTGATGTCAGACAAGTGAACCATACCATCAATATCGTTGGTCATTGCCACAAACAAACCGAATTCGGTAATGTTGCGGATTTCGCCTTCGATCTCTTGACCGACCTTGAATTTATCTTCAAAGCCAACCCATGGATTTTCCTGAGTTTGTTTCATGCCAAGCGAAATACGGCGTTTGTCCATATCGATATCAAGAACTTGAACATCAACCTCTTGACCAGCGGTGACGATCTTGTTCGGATGAACGTTTTTCTTGGTCCATGACATTTCAGATACGTGTACCAAACCTTCGATACCAGCCGCGAGTTCAACAAACGCACCGTAATCGGTGATGTTTGTGATTTTGCCTGATAATTTCTGACCTGGTTTGTATGATGCAATCGCATCTGCCCATGGATCATTTTCCAATTGTTTCATACCCAATGAGATACGTTGATTTTCTTCGTTGTAACGAATGATCTGTACGTCAATGGTTTGACCAACTGTCAATGCTTCGGATGGGTGTGTCACGCGTTTCCATGAAATGTCAGTCACGTGGAGCAATCCGTCCACACCGCCCAAATCAATAAACGCACCGTAATCGGTGATGTTTTTCACAACACCTTGAACCACTTGACCTTCGCGCATTGTACTCATGAGGTCTGAACGTGCTTCTTCACGGCTTTCTTCAAGAACGGCACGACGTGAAACAACGATGTTGCCACGAACGCGGTCCATTTTCAAAATGATAAAGGGTTGTGGTGTGCCCATCAATGGCGATACATCGCGTACAGGGCGGATATCGACCTGTGATCCTGGTAAGAACGCAATTGCGCCGCCCAAATCAACAGTGAAACCACCTTTCACGCGTGAATAAATAACACCAGTAACACGTTCTTTGCGCTCGCATGATTTTTCCAAATCAACCCACACTTCTTCGCGACGGGCTTTTTCACGTGAGAGTTGGGTATACCCATCACGATCTTCCATGCGTTCAACATAAACTTCAACCATGTCACCTGATTTTACTTCAGGGGCTTGGCCTGGGCGTGAGAATTCGCGGATCGCGATGCGACCTTCGGATTTCAAACCAACATCGACAATAACCATGTCATCGTCGATACGGATCACACGACCTGAAACAACTTGTCCTGTGAATTTTGTTTGCTCTTTCATTGAAAGACCGAGGAGAGTGGCAAACTCTGATGACTCCATACGATCTTGTATTTTAGCGGCTGCACTTGCCATGATATTATTCCTTTCGGGTAATCAAAATATCAGCAGGGACCACAGCCACATTAAAGTGGATCAACTATGGTGTACCGTATCGTGTTTTATCAGATGTAATTAAAGACCAAGACCGAAACGATCTTTGACAAGGAGAAGCGCTTTTTGCAAAACGTCATCAGCCGTCAAATCAGATGTATCCAAATGGATTGCATCGACCGCGGGAACAAGGGGGCGGAACGCACGCGTTTGATCACGTGTGTCACGTTCAACCATATCCGTTAAAACGGCCTCATAACTAACGGGAATCCCTTTTGATTGCAACTCTTTAAATCGGCGCTCTGCGCGAATTTCTGGGCGCGATGTCACATAAATTTTTAATGGTGCATCAGGTGTGATGTGCGTACCAATATCACGCCCATCGAGCACAGCGCCCTCAAATGGTGCGGGCGGGTGATAAGCAAAGTTTTTTTGGATGTCTTCGAGTATAGCACGCACTTCGGGATTGGCCGAAATTTTCGATGTCATTGACCCCACATCATCACGGCGCAAATTATCATTAAGTATTTGATTTAATTCAAAATTATCACGAATTTTTGTGGTCGCTTCTAATGGATCTTCGCCCGTTTCAATGACGCGCAACGCCACTAATCGATAGACTGCGCCTGTGTCCAAATGCGCGAAATTGAGGCGTTCCGCCAAACGGCGCGCCAATGTGCCCTTTCCGCTCGCGGCGGGGCCATCGATCGCGATAATGGGGGCAATGATGGGTTTAGCCATTTATTTCACCATTTTCTATAATCATTCCAAGATCCGTCATCAAATCAACAAAATTTGGAAATGATGTCCGAATGGGTGATGCATCATCAATATAGATCGGTTCATCAGAAACCGCGCCCAAGACCAGAAAGCTCATGGCGATACGATGATCCAGCGCGGTTGGAACAGTAACGCCGCCGCGTGGTGGTTTACCCGTACCATGAATGGTGAGCCAATCGTGACCCGATTCTAGTTTTACGCCGCACGCTGTTAAACCATCGGCCATCATTTGCAAACGATCGGATTCTTTGACGCGCAATTCCGCAAGTCCCGTCATGCGCGTTGTACCGTTCGCGCATGATGCCGCCACCGCCAAAATGGGAAATTCATCAATCATGCTGGGGACGAATTCAGACGGCACATCAACGCCGCGCAATCCATCAAACGGATAAACAGATAATGTGGCAATTTTTTCGCCTGACTCAGTGACTTCATGTTCATACCGCAAATCGGTACCCATCATTTTTAATACTTCAAACAACCCCGTGCGGCGCGGATTAATACCCACACGCGGAATTGAAATTTGTGAGCCGTTAGCAATACATGCCGCCACAATCGGGAATGCCGCCGATGATGGATCCGATGGTACATCAACCGAACATCCCGTTAATTCATGCCCGCCCGTCACGGAAATCTGATTACCATCAACATCAATTTTTGCACCAAAGAACCGCAACATATTTTCGGTGTAATCGCGCGTGGGTTCGGGTTCAACCACTGTCGTTGTACCACCCGCGGTTAAACCCGCCAATAAAATAGCTGACTTTACCTGCGCCGAGGCCACAGGCAATTCATAGGTAATCGGCGTTAATGATGATGACCCGCGCACCGTTAATGGCAAACGACCACCTGCACGTGATAAAAATGTTGCGCCCATTGATTCAAGCGGTGTCATGACGCGTGCCATCGGACGCTTGATCAATGAATGATCACCCATCATGGTGGCGGCAATACCATGGCCTGCAATCATCCCCAATAATAAACGCGTTGATGTGCCGCTATTCCCCATATCGAGCACTGATGATGGTTCTTGCAAATGTCCTATACCAACGCCATGAATACGCACTAATCCATCATCACCAAATTGAATCCGTGCGCCCATCGCACGCATGGCCGATGCGGTGGCCAACACATCATCACCCATCAACAAACCAGAAATAATTGTTTCACCTGATGCAAGACCTCCAAACATAACGGCACGATGCGAGATTGATTTATCCCCTGGTACACGTACCAAGCCCGATAGCGGCACGTCAATTTTTCGTGATATTAATGTTTCAATCATGATCTATACAATCGTCTCTGGTTTATTTTTTGTGTGAATGTAACCCACCAAATCATCAAAGGTCAACGCAGGCGCGTAATGAAATCCTTGCGCCTCATCACAATTTTCTTTGAGTAAGAAACGTTCAATCCCTTCATTCTCAACACCTTCGGCAATAGTTTTTAAATTTAACGCCTTACCCAGTGCGATAATAGTGCGCGCGATAATACGATCATCAGCATTCGTTAATGCATCACGCACAAATGATTGATCAATTTTAATACGATTAATCGGCAATTGGCGCAAATAAGATAGTGATGAATATCCCGTTCCAAAATCATCCATCGCGATTTGCACGCCCAAATTGTGTAATTCTTTTAACCATGCAATGGCTGTATTCAAGTCTTCCAGCAAGACACTTTCGGTAATTTCAATCTCAAGTAATCCTGAAGGGAAATTATAAGTCGATAACCATTCTTTTAATTGTGTAATCAATTTTTGATCAGAAAATTGTGTGGTTGATACGTTCACAGAAATACGAATATTTGTATTTGTAGCGTTACGTAATTTCGCGCCAATTTCAATTGCTTGTTTTAAGACAAAGCGGCCAATATCATGCATTAATCCCACCGATTCCACCATGGGTAGAAAATGATCAGGCATGATCAAAACACCATTTTGTTGCCAACGTAATAAGGCCTCTGCGCCAACAATGGCGCCCGATTGTAAATCAATTTGGGGTTGGAACATTAAAAACAAATCACCATTATCCATAGCATCAATAATATTTTGTTGAAATGCAATTTGGTCTAATGTTAAGCGATGTTGATAACGTTCCATTTTGCGTAAGAAAATATCTTTACCATGATCACTTTCAAGAATGCGGTAAAAACAACTGGGGCGGTGCGTATGACACGTGACATCACCCGATGCGTCAACCAACATTACCAGCGCGTTTTGCATACAATCAATGCGGATATCACGAATTTTTTGTTTATGCCCTGTTGTGTCACGTTTGCGCCATAATTCTTTGCGTGCGCGCGACCAAAATACAGCCTCACCCGATTCCAAAGATAATTGCAAAGCCTCACTGTTCATGTATGACAACATCAACACTTCTAAACTGCCTGCATCTTGCACGATCACGGGCAATAAACCATCAATGTTCCATCGTGGTTTAAAGACAGATGTTTCTTCGATAATATCACTATGCGACATTTTTGATCGCCTCTTCTATAGCTTGGCGAAGTTCGTTTGCATTATAGCGTTGCGCTGTAGGAACACGCAGCAATGGCACCTGCGCCGTGCGGAATGATTCATTGACAAATTGATCACGTTTTTGACGATCAGATTTTTGATGTGATTTATCATCCAATTCAATTGCGAGCTTAATTTCAAATGTTTCACGATCATACAAAACAAAATCAATATGTTTTGATGATATTTTAGCGCCATATCCACGCGCCCAATTGGCATCGGTGCATGTGATAATATCAGCCATACGCACCTTTGGCGCGATTGCAAATTGTTCAGGGATAGCCTCGCGCAAGGATTTAAAGAAATATATTTCAGCCTTAGTCAAAATTGTTTTTTGTGCAAAATAAGGATAACGCGGACGAAACCCATAAAGCGTCGCAAATAAAATAATCAAAATAGCGATGATAATGAAAATTGTAATTGGCATTTATAAAATCTCTTATAATATTTCGCGAAACTCAATTGGCTCACCAATTGGTTTGCCGATTAATTCATTATCACGCATGACCATATGGCCACGAATAATCGTCATAATTGGCCACCCTGTGACATTCATGCCATCAAACGGAGTCCATCCCGCTTTTGATTTTTGTTGGGCATTCGTAATCGTCATTTGTTTTTTCAAATCAACGATAGTGAAATCGGCATCAAAACCTTTGGCAATGCGCCCCTTGGATGCCATTTGATGCAATCGCAACGGGCCATAACAAACAAGATCAACAAATCTTTCTAACGTCAAACGACCATTATGAATATGGTTTAACATGATCGGTACCATCGTTTGCACACCTGGTGTACCTGATGGCGATGTGGGATAAGTTTGTGCCTTTTCATCCAATGTGTGCGGCGCGTGATCGGATCCTAAAATATCAACCGTGCCATCATTGATGGCGCGCCATAATGCATCTTGGTGATGTTTTTCACGAATAGGTGGATTTTGTTGTGCCAATGTACCTAATGTTTGATAACAATCAGGCGCATGTAATGTTAAATGATTGGGTAATACTTCAACACTGGCAATATCTTTATTTTGTGCCAGAAATTCCATTTCCTCAGCGGTGGTAATATGAAGCACATGCACGCGGCGACCATGTTGTCGCGCAAGTTTTACCAAACGTTGCGTGGCGGTTAAACACCCCGCCGCAGACCGCCATACGGGATGCATGGTTACATCATTGCTGTCGCCCAATATCGCGGTTTTATTATGGCGCATCATCATTTCATCTTCGGCATGCGCCGCGACAATACGTTTCCCATTGGCAAGAACAGCCCCAACTTCATCATCACCGATGACAAGCAAATCACCCGTGCTGGAACCCATAAAAATTTTAATGCCGCACACGCCTTTTAAATTTTCCCATTCACCCAACATTGGTGCGTTTTGCGCCGTACCGCCAAAATAAAATGCAAAATCTGTCCATGCACCTTTGCGCGCACGATCAATTTTATCCTGTAATGCTGCGGGTGTTGTCGTGAGAGGCGATGTATTCGGCATTTCAAAAACAGATGTCACACCACCCATCGCGGCAGCCATCATGCCCGATTCCAATGTTTCTTTGTGCGTCATGCCAGGTTCGCGGAAATGAACTTGGGTATCAATCACACCTGGCAAGATATGAAGACCTGTACAATCAATAACCTGATTGGCCTGTTTTGTATCAAATGAACCGATATCGGCAATTTTTTGCCCGATCACCGCCACATCAACCTGAAGGATACCTTGGGGGAGCACAACCGTGCCATTTTTTAAAAGAAGATCAAAAATCTGGGTCATAATGTTTTATAACCCCGTCATGAAATTTATGGTAGACAAAAATGCAAAAAAAAGGTCATTTTGAAGCATGAAATCTTTATCGCTTTATAATTCGCTTACACGCCAAAAACAGGCATTTACGCCCATCGATCCCGCCCATGTAAAATTATATGCCTGTGGCCCGACCGTGTATGATTATGCCCATATCGGCAATGCACGTATGGCGGTTGTGTTTGATTTATTGTCGCGTTTATTAAAATTAACCTATCCACGCGTGACGTATGTGTCGAACATCACTGATGTGGATGATAAAATTATGCATGCGGCCGCCGAAACGGGCGAATCCATCGATACCATCACACGTAAGTTTGAAAGTATTTACAATGATGATATGAAAGCATTGGGTGTGCACGCCCCTGATGTGCAACCACGTGCCACCGAACATATCGCAGAAATGATCACATTGTGTGAAATGTTGATCGCGCGCGGCCATGCATACGCCGCTGAAGGTCATGTATTATTCCATGTACCATCATTTGCCAAATATGGGGAATTATCAGGTCGTTCACGCGATGACCAAATTGCAGGCGCGCGCGTTGAAATTGCCCCGTATAAACGTGATGCCGCCGATTTCGTGTTGTGGAAACCATCAACTCCCGAACAAGTTGGGTGGGATTCCCCATGGGGTCGCGGTCGCCCCGGATGGCATATTGAATGCTCTGCCATGGCCGAAAAACATTTGGGATTACCATTTGACATTCATGGCGGCGGTGCTGATTTAAAATTCCCGCATCATGAAAATGAAATTGCGCAATCATGTTGCGCCCATGGTCATGATGATGATTTATCATCATTCGCTAAATATTGGATTCACAATGGTTTCCTAACCGTTGGCGGTGAGAAAATGTCAAAATCATTGGGCAATTTTTTGACCGTACATGAATTATTATCCAAAGGTGTAAAGGGCGAGGCCATTCGATTTGTATTATTATCAGGCCATTATCGCGCACCATTGGATTGGGCAGACGATGCATTGCACAGCGCACAAAAAAATTTAGATCGTTTTTATACTGTATTGCATGATTTAAAAGATATCAATGCCGCAGCATCTGCGCCTGCGCCTGAAATTTTAAATGCATTATATGATGATTTAAATACACCCAAGGCGTACGCCGAATTAAATGCATTGGCAAAACAAACAGCAAGCGAGAAAACATCGATATTAAAAGGCGTATTCTTGGCATCATTAAACATCATGGGGTTTGGGTTTGCCGATCCCGCCGCATGGTTAGGGTATGAGACCAACACCGATATTGATGCATTATTGATTGAACGTGCGCAGGCGAAGGCAACAAAAAATTTCAAACGCGCCGATGAAATTCGTGATCAATTATTAGCAAATGGAATCATCATCGAAGATACAGCAAGCGGATCTATCTGGCGCCGCAAATAATTATCTAAATAATTTTTTATGATTTTATAAAAATTTTGAAATCATCAATATGTGATTTCGGGATATGAACCGATGCCACATCAATGTCATGTGCCGCGAGTGTAATGAGCACATCTTTACCCGCACCAATTTCCAAATTATCCATGATACCCAGCCCCAACACAGGACGTTCCAACGCATCACCTTTGGTGAATAGAGTTTCCGCAAGCTCACGTTTCTCCCGCGCAGCATCGGATAATTGATCAATCGGTTTTGGGCGACCATCCTTGGTCAGCCATTCATGCGCGAACAACGAATCTTTCCATGATGCCAGAACAGGCGCAACCGCCACCATCACGGTGATAAATTTATCTTCCCGCCCCGAAATGGCACGATTATCAATAAACTTAAGCAAAGAGGTGGGGGTGGACTTTTCCATCCCCCCATCCTAAAATGAGACCTCTAAAAAACCATTAAGTGATTATATAAAAATGACTGAAAATAAGATGACAAACCCTGCCCCTGAGACTATTTCTGTGCCCAAAAACGCATCCCAAGTGAAATGCGATGGTGGTGGCGGCCCTTTGGGACATCCTACGGTTTATTACACATTTGATGGTAAACCACAGGTTGAGTGCATGTATTGCGATCGCGTTTTTGTCAAAACCTCTTGATTTTGAGCCTCTGCCCCTTATATATATTTATATGATCTCGCCTATTGAGGGGGATCAGTAATTTTTTAACTTGCTCATAATGCTATTAGAGGAGTTTTACCAATGACACGTACTGTTTCGCTTTTTGACTCGCCTTTATTCTTAGGTTTTGACCATTTCGAGCGCACATTAGACCGCATTAAAAAAACTGCGTCTGAAGGCTATCCCCCTTATAATATTGAACAAATCGGTAATGATGGGTTGCGTATTACTCTGGCTGTTGCTGGATTTTCAATGGATAATCTTGATATCAAGTTAGAAAAAAACCAGCTCACTATCGCGGGTAAAACCGAAGATGATCCCACGCGCATTTATCTGCATCGCGGAATTGCAGGACGTCAATTCCAACGTTCCTTTATCCTCGCCGATGGCATTGAGGTATTGGGCGCTTCATTAGATAATGGTCTGCTTCATGTTGATATGCGCCGCATAGAGCCCGAATCAACAGCACGGAAAATTGAAATTACCAAGAGCCCAGCGCACACATTATCTGTGCAAGGAACATCAACTCCACCAATTGATGTTGAATAATTTACGAATTCTTCATTTTCTGTGGTATAATCATTATTACAAAGGATATGCAGATGTTGAAATCATCACATAATGATCACGAATTGTCATTCGAAACACAACGCCAGGCATTGCGGGGTATTTCCACAGATGAATTGCGCAGTTTCGGCGTAAATCACATCGCCTATATCAAATCAGCCATCATTTTGGGTAATCGCGTTTATACAATTTGTAACGCGGACGGCACGCCATTGGTCGCCCTTGATTCGCTTGATCATGCCCTCAATGTGGCGCGTCAAAATGATCTTGAACCTGTGACAGTTCAATAGAAAAAATTATTTAAGCTGCAATTTTTTCGATATTTTGATCATGGTCACTATCGCGCAACAAATGGCAAAGGTCATATGATGTTTGCGCCGCGCGAATTTGTATGGTGTTTTCTTTATTCATCAAGAACCGCGTGACGCGGGATAATTGCTGTAAATGCAAGCCCTTATCACGATCATATCCCACATCAAATTGTGATACAGCGCAACGTGACACAACCACAGCGACAATATCAATTGAATTATCATCGTGGTCATTCCATTGAACAGGCTGGGCTAAGCGTATCAACGCCGTGTATGGTTCGGACACTAAACTGGATGTGACATTTAAGATGATAATGCCATCTTCAGTTGGTGAAGGACGATCTAATTCATTCTTTTGAAAATGATCACATAACCAAACACTGTCGCAGATTTTATCAATGGTAATCGCTTTGAATTTTGGGTCTCGGTCAATTGTCCATGCAATAGATTTCATGACTTGATCGCGATCGCTGGCATTAACTGGTACAAAAATAGACGAAAACAAAATGTTCTGCGAGTTCATATATTATTCTCCCGTACTTGGCTCGAATCTGATGAAATTTTATCGACGCTGCATGGTCTATACAAACAAAATTACCCCCCTGTCCACCTTTATTCACGACTTGGGAAAATAGCAATTTTATCTACAAAAAATGCCGACCAAAGTGACCTAGCCGGCATTTTTTATAATTATTATAAAGCGCTAATTCTATTCGGCGGCGACGCGATTCTGGCCTTCGTCTTGTGGTTCAACCCACCCAATATTCCCATCGCTACGACGATACACCATGTTTAATGTATGAGTTTTTGGGTTGCGAAATAACAATGCGGATTGACCCGATAAATCCAAACGCATCACCGCTTCAGATACTGACATTTTTTGAATCTGTGTAGCAACTTCAGCGACGATCAAAGGATCATTACCGACAGGCACGTCATCGTCTTCTGATTTATCGGATGAGGCGATGACACGATCTTGCGCGTGTAATAATTCCGCCACGGGCACTTGCTCCATACGCTCATGGTGATCACGAAGGCGTGTTTTATAACGACGCATTTGCTTGGCAATTTTTGTAGCCGCTTGGTCAAACGCGCTATAGGCATCTGTATCCTCGGCGCTTGCGCTTACCATGATATCTTTCCCAATTTTCAGGGAAATATGCGATTTGGTAAAGGCATGGCCCTCGGGTGAGAATGTCACCGTTGTGTCAATCGCGCGATTAAAATATTTCGCATTGATATCTTCTAATTTGGTTTTGACGTGTGTGCGTAATGAATCGCCCACATCCATTTGTTTTCCATGAACTGCGAGTTCCATTGATTGACTCCTATCGTTTTAGCTATATAACTATCTTACCACTGAAACAGCTAAGAGAAAATAAATAATGGAAAAAAATATGCGCCCCATCGGAATTTTTGATTCTGGTATTGGGGGACTTACTGTTTTAAACGCAATTTTAAACTTTTTTCCGAATGAGTCTTATGTCTATATTGGCGATACGGCACGTCTGCCTTATGGAACGAAATCACCCCAGACAATTATTCGCTATTCTGAGAAGATGGCTGAGGCTTTATTAAAATTTGATCCAAAGGCGATGATTATTGCCTGTAACACGGCATCAACACATGCGTTGCCCGCCGTACAGAATATTATGGGCGATTCTATTCCGACCATTGGGATGATTGATCCTGCCGCCAAAGCAGCCATAGCGGCAACGCGCAATAAGCATATTGCTGTTATTGGGACAATTGCCACCATTTCATCGGATATTTATGCGAACAAAATAAAATTTATTGCGCCCGATATCGCCGTTACATCCATTCCATGTCAGATGATGATTGCCCTTGCCGAAGAAGGATGGGTAAACACCCACATCGCGCGTGATATTATTTTAAAATACATAGACGATGTTTTTGATAAATCGAATGCACCCGATACATTGATTTTAGGCTGTACACATTTTCCGTTATTTGCTGAATTGATCACTGATATTTTGGGAAACCGCGTCACATTAATTAATACAGGGTTTGAAGCAGGCAAAGAATTAGCGAGAATTTTACCATCTATAACAACATCAACAGCGCCTCATATTGAATGTTTTGTAACCGATGGTGCGGAACGATTTGAGATGAATATGAAACGATTTATAAATGAAACGATAAGCAATCATCCAAGCGTAAAATTATTGGATATTATTTAGTCCTTTATTTAGGCCTTTATTTAGAAAGTAATTTTTTAATACGGCGGCGTTGCACTGAAGATGGAATGTTCAATGATTCACGATATTTTGCAACGGTGCGGCGCGCGACATCAATCCCTTCTTTTTGTAACATTTCCGCCAAATCATCATCGGATAAAATATCCTTAGGATTTTCCGCATCAATTAATGTTTTGATACGGTTCTTAACAGCTTCGGATGACGTGGATGTACCATCATCATTTTCAATGGATGATGTAAAGAAGAATTTTAATTCATAGAGCCCGCGCGGCGTGCCGATAAATTTGCCTGTGGTCACGCGCGATACCGTGCTTTCATGCATCGCGATGCGATCGGCAACTTCTTTTAATGTCATGGGTTTTAAGAATTCGATACCATAGAGGAAAAATGCATCTTGCTGTTCAACAATATCAGCGGCGACTTTTAAAATGGTCTGCGCCCGTTGATCCAATGCACGCACGATCCAATTGGCATTATTTAGTTGGGTTGTAATAAATTCTTTGCCATCTTTATCTTTGGTCGCGTTTGATACTTCGGTGTAATATTCTTGATTAATCAATACGCGCGGCAATGTATCCGCATTCATTTCAACGCGGTAACCACCACCCTGATCTTTTGGTAATTTTTTCATGAGCACATCAGGCACAGCGGTTTGCGTCACATGATGATCAAATAATGATGCGGGTTTTGGGTTCAATAATTTTAGCTCATCTGATAATTCTTTGATAATCGATGTATTCACATCACAAATTTTTGCAAGTTCGTCATAATTATGTTGCCCCAGTAGATGGAGATGATTCAAAAATTGATCCATCAAAGGGTCTAATTTCCCCTGATCTTGTAATTGAAGACGCAAACAATCAGACAAATCACGCGCAAAAATTCCCGCAGGATCAAATCCGCGTAAACGCGATAGCAATCCATTTAATCGATCTTCAGTAACGCCCAATTGTTCAATTAAATCAGATATGTCTTCGCGTAAATATCCGCTCTCATCCAATCGATCAATTAATAAACTGCCCAACGCTTGATCAAGACGATCATCTGTCATCAGCATTAATTGTTGCATTAAATGATCACGTAAATTAATTGTCTGTGCCAAACGATTTTCAAATGAATAATCAGGATCATCCATGTTCAAATGACCACCCGCACCCACATTTGCCATTAATGATCCACCATCAAAATCATTAATATCATCTTCGCGAGAATCATTCGGTGATGGATCATCATTAAACGATTCATCTGAATCTGTTTCAGGTTCAATTTTTTCAAGTAAGGGATTTTGTGCAATTTCATCTTCGAGATAATCCTGTAGTTCCAGATTTGATAATTGCAACAATTTGACAGCTTGCTGCATCTGGGGGGTCATTACCAGATTTTGTTGCGCACGAAGATCGAGGGTTTGTTTTATTTTTTGTGACATGCCAGAAAATTATATCACAAAAATGATTAAAGACTAAAGCCTTCGCCCAAATAAACACGGCGAACGTCAGGATTTTCGATGATTTCGGCGGGGGTACCTTCGGTTAATACCTTCCCGTCATGCAAAATATAGGCACGATCAACAATCCCCAGCGTATCACGTACGTTATGGTCGGTAATCAAAACACCAATCCCGCGGTTTTTAAGCTGACTGATTAAATTACGAATATCATTCACCGCGATGGGGTCAATTCCCGCGAGTGGTTCATCAAGCAAAATAAATTGCGGGCGTGAGGCCAGAGCGCGTGCAATTTCAACGCGGCGACGTTCACCGCCCGATAAGGCCACCGCAGGTGTACGGCGCAAATGCGTCACCGAAAATTCAACCAATAATTCTTCGAGTAAAGCCGATTGATCTGATTTTGATAAATCCTGCGTTTCCACAACGGCGCGAATATTTTCTTCAACGGTTAAACCCCGAAAGATAGATGATTCTTGCGGCAAATACCCAACGCCCAATCGTGCGCGGCGATACATCGGCAAATTAGTGACAGGCTGGCCGTATAAAGAAATCGTACCGCTATCGGCTTCGATCAATCCTGTTAGAATATAAAAGCACGTCGTTTTGCCCGCACCATTGGGGCCGAGCAAGGCCACCGCTTCACCGCGCTCAATTTCAAGCGATACATCGCGCAACACAGGGCGTTGTTTGTATGATTTTGATAAATGCTCTGCCTTTAACCCACGCGGGACAAGTCGCGGTTTTTGCTTTTGTGATGACGGCAAAGTGTTTGTATCCATATAGTTTTACTTAGCGCGAAAACGCTCCGATGTCTATTATTATTGGAATATATCAATTTCGGAGCGGTTTTCCTGTCTCAAGCATAGCCGTAATACGTTGCAATGTGCCCTCTTGTTTCGCAAGTTTCATAAATTCTTCACGTTCCAATTTCAGGATATCATCTTCCTTCATCGGGTGCGTCCAATCACCCGCATCGCCGCCCGTCAGCACGCGCGCGAGCGCGGTTGAAACAACCACATCATACGGCGTAGCCTTACCCGATTTTTTCAAATCAGCGACAGCCATATCCAATGCATAACGACCCGATGCGCCCGGCAGACGAATATCATCACGCGGTGTTGGTGCAACATAATTTTGTGTAAGTTCCAATGCCTTTTGTTTTGCATCAAATAACAACCGATCGCGGTTCATGGTCACGCCATCTGATTTTTTGAAATAACCAATGTCTTTTGCCTCGGCCGCCGATTTTGCAACCTTTGCCGTGCCGATTGTTTCAAAGGCTTTGCGCACTGCGCCCATCGGTGTATTTTTTGGCGAGAACCATAATTTTTTCCCGCCCGTGGCTTTGTCATAGGCTTCGCGTTCTTGGTCTTGGTAACGGATCAACATTTCTTTGCATCCACCCCAGCCAGGAATAAATCCAACACCAACTTCGACCAAGCCGCAATAAGTTTCGGCATGTGCTTGAACATGATCGGAATGAAGTAAAATTTCACAACCACCGCCAAGCGCCAAACCCGATGGCGCCGACACGACAGGGAAATTCGCATATTTAAGCGCCTTATACGCGCGTTGACCGCCTGCCACCAATTCTTCGATTTGTGGCCACATGGCGATGTTGGCGGCGAATAACGCCAGCCCCAAATTCGCGCCCGCTGAGAATGCAGAACCTTCGTTATACACAACCAACGCTTTGAATTGTTTCTCAGGCCCTGTGATTTTTAATGCCTGATCAATTGCGGCAAAAACTTGGTCATCCAGCGCATTCATTTTACCTGTAAATTCCAAACATAAAACATTGTCGCCTACATCCCACAATGACGCGGATGGATTCTTGAAAACTGGCGCAGATGCACGTTTAATATCGGCGAGCAATAAAACACCTGCCTCACGTTTCATCGCATGATATTTGCCATCTGTACCGAAATAATGGAGAACACCATTATCGACTTTATAGAATGATCCATCACCAATTTTTTCTAAAATCGGCGGCACAGCTTTGCCCATTTTTTTGATTTCATCGGCAAACCATTTTGCGCCCAATTCATCAATCATTTCAAAGGGACCGCGTTTCCAATTATATCCAAGGCGCATGGCCTCATCGATATCGGCAACAGTATCAGCAATTTCAGGCACTAATGATGCCGCATACCACAATGTTTGCGAGAGCACATTCCATGCATATTTACCTGCATCATCATCATGCATAACAACGGCTTTTAATCCCTGTTTGCCTTTTTCAGCGGCAGCAGGCGATGCTTTTTCCGATGGGCGGTACGATGTCGCCGCATCAAATTTATCTGCATTCAAAACCAAGGTTTGTTTTTTACGGTTAGCATCTAGCGCGTAAAAACCACCCTTGCCTTTACGACCATTATATCCAGCCGCAATCATGTGATGGATAAATGGATAATCTTTGAAAATGTCGCGATAGGCATCTTTTGGTGGCAGAGTTGATAATAATGATTTTGATAAATGCGGCATTAAATCAACGCCGACCAAATCAATCAAACCAAAGATACCTGTTTTCGGAATGCCCACGGGTTTTGACATGATAGCATCGGCAACTTCGATGGGTAAATTCATTTCAACAGCAGCATTGACGCCGGCCTGCATCCAAAACACGCCCAAACGATTGGCAATAAAACCAGGTGTGTCATGACAAACAACAACACCTTTACCCAATTGAATGTCACAAAAATCACGCACGATTTTAATGGCATCGGGGCGGGTATCTTTGCCTGTCACCAATTCGAGAAGGCGCATATAACGTGGCGGGTTGAAAAAATGCGTGATTAAAAAGTCAGATGCGAAATCTTTGCCAAATGGTTTGACCAATTCCTGAAGCGGAATGGATGAAGTATTCGATGAAACAATTGAACCTTTTTTACGATTATTATTTATTTTCTCATATGTTTTGTGTTTGACGGCTAAATCTTCTAACACAACCTCGATAATCCAATCACAATCATTTAATAATTTAATATCGTCTTCCAAATTACCGCAGGTAATTAATTTGGCATTCCGCGCATGCATGAATGGCGCAGGATCAGCCTTTGCCATACGATCAACCGCATTTTGTGCGAGGTTCGCACCTGATTCAGGTTTAATATCAAGTAAGACAACAGGCAAACCAGCATTTGCCACTTGCGCTGCGATGCCCGACCCCATTACGCCTGATCCGATAACGGCAACTTTTTTTATCTGTGTCATAGAAAAGATCCTTATACGCTTTCAAGCACAACAGCGACGCCTTGACCGCCACCGATACACATAGTGGCAAGACCATATTTCTTACCTTCGCGTTTTAGTAATGATGCAAGTTTGCCCGTGATGCGCGCACCAGATGCACCAAGTGGGTGACCAAGTGCTATCGCACCGCCATCTAAATTCACGCGCGTAATATCCGCGCCCAATTCCTTGATCACCGCTAATGATTGCGCAGCAAAGGCTTCGTTTAATTCAATGATATCGATATCTTTTAATGTTAAACCTGCGCGATCCAATGCTTTTTTCGTCGCAGGTACGGGGCCAATGCCCATAATTTCGGCGGCGCATCCCGCAACCGCAACCGATTTAATACGCGCCAAAATCGGCAAACTATTTTTCTTGGCGTAGGCTTCGGTTGTAACCAACACTGCCGCCGCACCATCGGTTAATGGTGAGGCTGTACCTGCAGTGACCGTCCCTTTTTCATCAAAGGCTAATTTCAAACCCGCCAAAGTTTCGAGCGTTGTTTCAGGGCGAATAGTGCCATCGGTTTTTACATTACCAATGGCCACAATTTCATCATTGAATTTTCCTGCCGCCGCTGCCGTCGCTGCCTTTTGCTGTGATGCCAGCGCAAATTCTTCTTGTTCGGTGCGTGAGATATTATATTTCTTTGCTAAATTTTCGGCGGTTTCACCCATGCCGATATAAGCCTGCGGATAAATATCGCCCAATTTCGGATTGGGCATAGGATTAAAGCCGCCCATCGGAATGCGTGTCATGCTTTCCACGCCCGCGCACAAAAATGCGTCACCTGCGCCCATTTGCGCATAACCCGCCGCCATTTGAATGGTGGTCATGGATGATCCGCAAAAACGATTGACCGTGACACCCGCAACCGAAATCGGAAGCCCCGCCGCATTCACAACAATGCGCCCCAGATTGAAACCTTGTTCCGCCTCAGGGAAAGCACAGCCCATCAATAAATCTTCGATATCGTCCGCTTTTACTCCCGACGATGTTACCAACGCCTTAATCACATCCGCCGCCATGTCATCGGGGCGTACACGCGCCAGATCACCTTTCATTGCGAAATGGAAAGGGGAGCGTTTATAGGCGCAAATTACCATGGGGGTGTTCATTTGAATAATCTCCTGAAAAATGAAAAAGATGAGGCGTATTATTTTTTAGTGTATCAGTTAATTACTAATGTAATCTCAAAATCGGGTTGGGTCGAGGGGTATGATATTCAGAGTATGCCTGAAAACTCTTTGTTTTGTGCGTTGCAACAAAACCCTTTTGACAAAAGGACGAAAATAAGGCACTAAACACACTTGAATTTCACGACTATGACTTTTTCCAAAGGAGACTTTGTCTATGGCTCTCGCAAAATCATCGGACCCACGCGGTTTAAAACGTATCTGCCTTTCATGCAGCACACGTTTTTACGATATGAATAAACGTCCGATCATCTGCCCAAATTGCGGCATTGAATTTACCGGCGAAGTGAAAATTAAGGCACGTCGTGGTCGTTTATCTGCTCTTGAAGATTCAGATCAATTAGACGAAGCACAAGTTGAAACAACAGAAACAGATGAATTGGAAGAAGAGGAAGACGCCAAAGAAGTCAGCCTTGATGAAGTTGCCGCCGCCGATGATGCGGACGATGACGACGATGATACCGCGATTGATTTAGATGATGATCTCGATGACGATGATCTGGATGATGATGATTTAGACGATGATGACGATGATATCGACGTTGACATCGACGAAGACGATAAATAATTGAAACCATCATCTGTGCCATTATTCGTTATTGATTGCGATTTGCCATCATCATTTGATTTGGCAAAAACAATGGACTTAACCGAAGATTTAGAAGGTTTCTGCGAATCGATTTCTTTTATCGAAGGTGATAAATATTATTCTGTCCGCATGGTATCGGGACAGGATAAAACCATTGTTAAAATCTTAAAAACCAAAGCGCCCATGGCACGCATTTCATCAACGCCGCTTGATGTAACGACCAACTGGTTATTACAATCATATCAGCAATTCCCGCCACTTGATATTGATCGATTTTTTATTTACGGATCACATTATGATGGCAACATCCCTGCGAAAAAAATCGCCTTGCAAATTGATGCGGCAACGGCATTCGGGTCGGGTGAACATGGCACGACTAAGGGATGTTTAGAATTATTATCATGGTTAAAAACATCGCAAAACATAAAACCGAAATCTATTTTGGATATGGGGACGGGATCAGGTATCTTAGCCCTCGCCGCGTATGAATTATGGCGTAAGCCAACATTGGCAATTGATAATGATAAAGAATCGGTCAAAGTTGCGTGCCGTCACCGTAAAATGAATGATATTCCATCGGGCGATGCGGGTGTTATCTGCGCCTATGGTGATGGGTTTGCCGCCCGCAAAGTTAAACAAGGCGCGCCATTTGATTTAATTATTGCCAATATTTTGGCCGCGCCCTTAATCGAAATGGCGCATATCGCCGCACCATGTTTGTCACCCAAAGGATATATGTTGTTATCTGGAATTTTGAAAACACAAGCTGCCGCTGTCAAACGCGCCTATCGCGAACAAGGTTTAAAACCAATTAAAATGATCACCCGCGGCGATTGGGTAACAATGGTGCTTAGCCATTAATATCATTTGCAGCGATGGGTTTTGCCGCATCATAAATCATTTGCATTTTTTGTTTTAATTCTACAAAAATTTGATCAGACATAATTGATGACGTTCCTGAAGTTTTGGAAGGAATATCGCCCTTATAAAAATCACGCGCCAATCTCTCAAACAACGTCAGACAATTCGTTACATCCAGTGGCTTTTGGATACGAACAAAAATCTGTCCGACAGCATGCATAAATGATCGTGCAGCGGGATAGGCAATATCTTCGCCATGTTCAATAAATAATTTTTGGTATTCATCGTCTAGCCCGCCAACAACCGCCAATTGGCGTTGCATTGTTTTATCTAATAATTGCAAAGCTAATATTTTGATAGCGGGCTCTAATTGCAATGTTTGGCGACGAAATACATTTTGTGGCGCACATTGCAAAAATTGATCTCTTAATTTGGAACAAATAAAACTTTGCATCGTTAAATCAGCATCAGAACGATATGAATCTATAGATTGATCACTAGTACGAGTATATTCAAAAATAAATTTTTTCTGATCTGTTGATTCATGCATATCGTTTAAAAAATCTTGGACTGCATCAACCACAAAAGGAATGGATTCACCTGTTAACCTATATTCCGCTAAACCCCATTTTGTCAGCGCATTATTAATATGATCCAATAGGTCGCGTGCATCATGAATCATCTGATTCTTTACAAAATTGTTAAACGCAGGGCTTGATTTAAACGCAGTCATGCACAAAGACTAATCAATAACATCATAAAAACGCAAGAAAAAATTGGTTAATTCTTATTCTACGGTTACGGATTTCGCTAAATTGCGCGGTTGGTCAACGTCTGTGCCCTTTGCCACCGCCGTATAATAGGCCAATAATTGAATCGGAGCAGAATAAACAATTGGTGCAACAAACGGATGCACATCGTCCATTTCAACAATCCATTTCGAAATTTTTTCTAATTTCTCAGCGCCCGTTTTGTTGGTGAATAATAAAACCTTACCGCCGCGTGCAACGGTTTCTTGTACGTTTGATGCGGTTTTTTCAAATAATTTATCTTCGGGCGCAAGCACCACAATCGGCACCGCATCATCAATCAATGCAATCGGCCCATGCTTCATTTCGCCTGCTGCATAACCTTCGGCATGAATATATGAGATTTCTTTTAATTTTAATGCACCCTCAAGTGCCATCGGATAGAGTGCTCCACGACCCAAATATAAAACATCGCGTGCCTCAGCAATATCACGCCCAATGGATTCAATGCCGTGATCTTTACCTAAGAAATTGGCAATACTTTGCGGGACATGACGCAGAGCATGTGTATATTCCGCAATTTCATCAGCACTCAAGATTCCCTTTGATGACGACGCTGCTAGCGCTAAACATGCTAGCGTTGCAAGTTGTGTCGTAAAAGCCTTTGTTGATGCCACACCAATTTCAGGCCCTGCTAATGTGTGCAAACATAAATGCGCCTCACGTTCAATTGTGCTTTCGATCGTATTTACAATTGCCAAACACATTTGACGTTCGCGTTTACAATAACGTAACGCCTCCAGTGTATCTAATGTTTCACCTGATTGTGATACGAATATCGCCAAACCATCTTTGGGTAATGGCGCCTCGCGGTAACGGAATTCGGACGCAACATCAATTTCGCATGGAATACGTGCAATTGTTTCAAACCAATATTTAGCTACCATGCAAGCATAATAGGCTGTGCCGCAGGCAATTAATGTTAAGCGCGGGGCACGTAAAATAGCCTCTAATACTTCGTTGGGTAATGAAATTTGTCCCGTTGATGGGTGAATAAAGCTGTTAAGCGTATCGGCGATTACCGATGGTTGTTCGTAAATTTCCTTCAGCATAAAATGACGATATTCACCTTTGCCCATTGTCGCGCCCGATTGTGCAGTCACGCGGATAGGACGTTCCTGACGCACACCTTTGGCATTTGTGACAATGGCATTATCGTTCGTCACAATCACGCGATCACCATCCTCCATAAACGCAATACGGCGCGTGAGTGGTGCAAGTGCATACGAGTCGGAGGCTACAAACATTTCACCATCACCGTAACCAATAGCAAGCGGCGTTCCCTGACGCGCGCCCACCAATAAATTTTGTTCGCCCGTAAATAATAATACAACTGCATAAGCGCCGGTTAAACGATCAAAGGTCTTATACGCCGCATCACGTGGTGACAAACCTTGGACAAGGTAACGATCAACCAAATGTGCGATAACTTCGGTATCTGTATCCGTTTCAAAACGGACTTGGTCTTTTTCTAATTCTGATTTTAATTCGGCATAATTTTCAATGATGCCATTATGTACCACCGCCACACGTGATGTTGCATGCGGATGCGCGTTTTCCGTTGATGGGCCGCCATGTGTCGCCCAGCGCGTGTGACCAATACCAATTGTTCCTGCGAGTGGTGACTTATTCAAAAGATCTTTGAGATTAACCAATTTTCCCTTGGCACGGCGGCGATCAATTTTTCCGCCAACCAATGTGGCAATGCCTGCGGAATCATAACCGCGATATTCCAATCGCTCGAGCCCGCTTACCAATAAATCAGATACGTCATTTTTTGCAATAATGCCAACAATGCCACACATAGAAAAATCCCTTTCCCGTATAGATTAGACGAGAATATAAAAAATCAAAATAACGAAATGTAACGATTTGTTGTTTTATAAATTTTTATGATTTGGATGGTTTTAAACGATTTTTGCCGCGACCTGATTTATTCACCTGACGCGCGCGGGCAATCACTAAATCACCCGATTGAACCGATTCCGTCACTGTACTACCCGCCGCGATATACGAATTATCACCCAACGTTATGGGCGCGACCAATGATGAGTTAGACCCCACCATTACATTTTTACCAATAATCGTTTTATGTTTGGAAATACCGTCATAATTGACCGTAATCGCGCCGCAACCAAAATTTACATTTTCGCCCAATTCGGCATCACCAATATAAGATAAATGCGATGCTTTCGCGCCGTCATGCAATATTGCGGCCTTAATTTCAACAAAGTTTCCGATTTTGACATCATGACCAATTACAGTATGCGGACGAATGCGGGCGAACGGACCGATCGTAGCGCCTGATTTCACATGCACGCCCTCAAGATGACAGAAATTTTTAATGTCAACATCGGAATCAATTTTGACGTTCGCACCAAATACAACATGTGCGCCAATAATCGTATCTGCATCAATTTCGGTATCATGATGAAAATAAATTGTATTCGAATCTTGCAATGTCACGCCAGCATCCATCATGGCAATGCGTTTTTTATGTTGCCATGCCATTTCAAGTTCGGCCAATTGCGCACGCGTATTCACGCCGCGCAATTCGTAAAAATCACCACGAATGATGCCAGTCGCGATATTATCTTTCATCATTAATGAAGGTAAATCGGTCAGAAATTTCTCATTTTGGGCATTTTTTGATGATAATTTCGTGATATATTTTGTAAGATATTCTGCGCGTACAATCATCAAACCACTATTGCATAATCGCACTAATTTTTCATCTTGGGTGGCATCGGATTCTTCAACAATTTTTTTCAATGTGCCGTCCGCATTTTGAAAAATACGCCCATACCCAGTGGCCTCTGGCGGTGCCATCGCCAAAATGGTTGCACCAAATTTACCGTTACGATGATGATCAAGAAATTGTTTTAATGTATCGGATGATACCAACGGCACATCACCATATAAAATAATCACATCACCATCAAAATTTTTGAAATGCGGGACAGATTGTGCCACCGCATCACCCGTACCTTGCGGATTTGATTGAATGGCGATTTCATAGGGTTTTATTTCTCTCGCCACCACATCCATATTGGGTGATAATACCGCCACGCGTAACGATGGCAATAACGTTTCTGCCGCATCAATAATATGTTTGATCATAGGTTTACCCGCGATAGTGTGAAGCACCTTGGGTAATTTTGATTTCATGCGCGAGCCCTTGCCAGCCGCGAGAATAAGAACTGCTAATTGTAAATCAAACTTGGAATCGGTCATTGTGCCATCTGCATTTTGATGTTGTTTTTATTATCTTTATAGGAAGTCAGATGCATGAACAAGGTTCCGTAGTCTGTTTTCACCCGCAATTTTACAGGAACATATAATGATGGCTTATCTTTGTTAATCTTGGCAAACCAAATGGTGGGCATGGTGCCCGCTTTGCGCCCTTGTTCTTGGATTGACAACCATCCGCGCGGCTTTTTGTGCCATTTTCCATCGCGCGGTTTTACCTCAATTGTGCAGATGATGGCGTCACCTTCGTGAATATTATATTCGGTGCGTTTTAGGTTTTCTGTGCCATTTGCACGAAAAATCATATCAAAGCTACGCTCACCGTCAAAAATACGCCGCGTGATATTGCATGATCCTGTTTTATTTAAATCAGCCATGACATCTAACGTGGCTGTTAAAATATCGGTTGTGTTTTTGGTTAATGCTACATCAACTTTTGGGGGAGTTTCATCTTTACCTGAATTGATAATTTTAAAATTTCTAAAGCTTCCGTCACGATTATATGAGAAATCCTTACGTTCTACTTCACCTTTCCACACAGCTTCAGAAAAATGTAACCGTGGGCGATGGGTAAATTGCCCCGTACGCCAACCATCACTGCCAAATATGCCACGCCAATCGGCTAATTTTTTTAAAAGGCCATGCGTAGTTGTATTCATATTCACTTTATAATTTGCCACACCGTAATCAATCGTCAAATGTGATTTAAGAGCATGTAACCCTCCTGCAAACACATCATAGGTTAATTGATATTGTTGCGGTTTAGGCGCCGCCTGTGCCGAAAAAGACACCCCGATCACAGCACAACAAAGAACAATAAAAATACGGTTTTTTACCAAATTCATCATAAATCTAGAATACGCGGGAATTGCAACTGCTTCAATCAACCTTTCGTGACAAATTTTTTCACATTCCATCTTTTGTGAAAGCCCTATCCCTGTTAAGATTTTAATCACATTACAGAATCATTTCACAGAAACCCAAAACCTATGCTTTTGCTCACAAATTTAGTCCTTGGTGGGATCATGATCCTGATGACGATCATTATTCATGCTTTGGTTTATAACTGGGTTTTAAATGGAATACCCCGCATAGCCGCCATATTTACTAAATTCTTTGGCCGAGTTTGGAAGACGCCTCTTTTAACTCTGGTCGTATCTCTTGTCATTACTGCTATTTTTATTGATATATGGCTATGGACCTTTTTACTGATGGCTTTGGATAGCACTCATCTTCATGATATTGAAACTGGGCTTTATTACGCCTCCACTAGTTTCACGACCGTTGGCTATGGTGATGTGATCTTAAGTAAGGATTGGCGTATTTTAGGCACAATTTGTGCGATTAACGGTATGTTTTTATTTGGCTGGAGCGCGGCTTTCATATATGAAATCATGGATAAACTTTATCATGATGATGCAATTATTAAAAAGAGACGATAGGACGCAAAAAAATGAATTTTGAAAATATTATCAATAACGCATGGGAACAACG
>JBIICJ010000021.1:0-25129 GCA_044238965.1 Micavibrio sp.
AGATACAGTTGGATTAGAAAGAATAATAATTTCGTGGGATCTATTTAAAACTAATTTTTTTATTGTATTGGAAGAACCAGATAAATCAACAATCACAACAGGATACACAACCATGAGATGATTTATGAGGGATTCAAATTGATCTGCAGAAATTGTATCATCCAATAATTTTTCTAGACCTGTTGGCAAAATTGATAATTTATCATTGACGTTGTGAAATAAACGGCGAAATGCATCTTTATCAGTTCCGTTCATCAAACGATAAACCTCAGCCATCGTTGCTGATTGCTCACCCCCCATAGCAAGCGGCATATATGACCATGCCCCCGCTGCATCAAGAAGTAATGTTTTTTGTGCAAATGTTTCTGATGAAATTAACGATGCGTATTGAGATAAGGTTGAGGTACCAATACCGCCCTTAGCACCCACAAACGCAATCAACCGTGATGATATCTGACCGAGTTTTGTAACCAATGCCTTTGCAATCACATCAGCCAGCTGATCTTTACTAAGAGGGCCAACCAAATAATCACTTACACCCATATCAATTAATTTCCGATAGAGGTAGACATCATTGACAGGGCCGATGACAATGGCCGATGTATTTTCTGAACATACGGATGCCAATGTTTCAAGGGAAGCTGTTAACGCATCATCAATTGTTTTGGTTTCAATTAACAATAAATCTGGTGATGGCTTATTTTGATAGGCCTGTACTGCTGATGTAACATCACCCTGAATGCCATCAAATTGAATCCGCGCAAAACGCCAATCGGTCTTTAACTGTTCAACAGCTGACAAGATATTAGTATCAAGCACATGGAATGCCACACGCGCGGGCGGCAATAAAACTGATAAATGAGGAGCCAATATATTATGCGACATTTTTTATTTATCCGATGCCGTTTCACCCTTTAAAGGCTCATTTGATTTATCATCATAATATCCGCGGCGGGATACAACCGTTTCAGTACGAGCCCCATCAGAATTTGTTTCAAACCCAGGGCGGCCGAGTAAATCGCGTGGCTTATGTACCTGACGTGCAAGCATGGTTTCAACCGTACAGCCAAATCCGTATGGCCCTTTGCCCTGACCCGAATCTGGTAATGTTGTAATACCATCAGCGCCAGGCATCATGCCGCATTTTTCAGGCGCGCGCGCTGTGATGGCTGGAAAGGAAATGATTGCCATTTCTTTAGCGCCGCGTTCAGGCATTTCGCGTTCAACCATCACATCACGCACACCATATTTTTTCAGTGTCTTTGTAATGCGGCTCGCATCATTTTTATTTCGTGACGTTAAACCCACACGCATTGGGCCATCACCATAACGTTCATACACGCCAGCGATAGCGCGCAGCGTATTATCATTTAATGTCGATAATTCAAACGTATCAGTAAACTGATCATTATGAATTTCAACACGATCAGTATTAACCCACGTTTCTGGCGTCATTGAACATGCTGATAATAACAAAACAGAGCATAAAATAAGGGTAAGGCGCATCATCATATTTCCTATTCTAAGATATAACCGAATGAGTCAGTTTCTTTTGGAACTTCCTTCACGCGGTTGCCATATATTTTTTGTAAATTACCACTAAATACCTTACTCAAGACATGGTTGGGTTTATAGGGTGGTGGCGGTGTTTTTTTTACTTCCGCTGTTTTTTCTTTTTTAATAGTGGGCGTTTCTTTTACTGTGTGCTTTTTCTCTTTGGTAGGCCCTTCGAGTGCAGGTGGTAATGGCGGCGGCAAATCAGGATCAACCAAATCAGATTCGAACATTGGCTTTGCCTGCATTGTATCAGCAAATGGCGATACTAAATAAGGCGTAACCAATACAACCAATTCTGTTTCTTGGCGTTGGAAACTTTTCGATGCCATAAGGTTGCCCAAAATTGGTGTATCTTTGATACCCGGTAAACCTGCCATAGCTTTGATGTTACTTGAACTTAACAAACCACCAATCATCAATGTACCGCCGCTGTTCAGTTCAACGGTTGTGGAGGCGCGGCGCACATCAAGCCCGGGAACCTGAACATTTGCAAGCGTAATACCCTGACCTTGATTTAATGATGATACTTCGGTATCAAGTTGTACCGAAATACGATCTTCGGACAACACAATCGGTTTAAAATTTAATGAGACACCAAATTCTTTATATTCAACGATAATATTTCCTTCGCGGTCACGGCCCGTTGGCACTGGGAATTCACCACCAGCTAAGAATCCAGCCTTCTCACCTGATACAGTGGTCAGATTTGGTTCAGCTAAAATATTACCAAGATTATCGTCTTCTAAACCTTGTAATTGCAAACCTAAATCGCCGATACCATTAATACCTGTATTTAAAATCAATGATCCGATCGAGAATGGATCTTTGGTCAAACCCGTGCTGGCATTTCCGTCCAATAATCCACGAAGCCAATTATCGGATAGTGCGTCAGGATCATTAGCTGATACCTTTGACCCAATTTCGCGTAAAACATCGCGTGAAATTTCCATGATGCGGACACGCAATGTGACTTGCTGTTCGCCGCGTACCTCGAGCAAATTTTGAATCACATCTTCGGGTTTTTTGGCGCTTTTCTTATTCACTTGCGCCATACGGGCGGCAACAAGACTTGTAATTTTCTTAGCCACAGTCGGATTGGAAACAACACCTGTCAAAACCAATTGATCACCAATCATGTTCATACTGACATCTTCTTCATTGGGGAAGATTTTACGTACCATAGATTCCAAAGCATCCGTATCAACACCAACGCTAATGTTAAACGATTTTAGCGTGTTACCTGTATCATCAAGTGCCATAATATTCGTATCACCAATATTTGAACCCACGACATATAATTTATCTGCCTGTACGGCTGATACGCTCGCAACTGTTGGATTAGCCACCAAAACATCGGCAACGCGCCCAGGAATTGAAATAATTTTTCCTTTACCCAAAGTTACTTGAATGACTTCGTCATTTGCTATAGCAGGAAATGACAGGCACAAAATTGCAAAACATAATAAAATATTTTTAATGACGGACATTGATATTCTCCACTTGATCGCCACCATACACGCGAACAATTCCTGAGTTTCCTGTATTTTGTTTGATCTCTTTCAAGATGCTACTGACATCTAAATCTGTTGTGGGTGTGCTCTGATCATCTGGCGACGATACTGTGTTATCACCAACAGGGCGTAATGATAATGACAAGTCACCCATTTCAGTTGCGAGCGCTAATTTTTCGGCGCCGTCTTGGCGAACTTCTAAGGTAACTGTACGACCGACTTTTGCTTTGTCATCTTCTTTGCGTGCGACTTGGTCAATCGCCAAGACTTTGACATTTTCTAAAACAGTTTCGGTTGCATGCTGATCAACCATACCGCCCGCTTGATCTGCTTCGCGGCCCGATAGATTGACCTTATAACTTAGAATAACATCGACGCGATCACCAGGATTGATAAATCCACCAACCATTGATTCTGCTGATACGCGAATGGCTGTAGCCCGCATCCCCACATCCATCGATGCCGCCAATACATTTCCCTTGCCTGAAACTGTCAATGCACTGCTCAGAATTGGTTCGCCAACTGCTACATCACGTCGCAGACGACCCTTAACTTGTTCATCTAGTTTTTTATTTTTGTCACGCTGAATGCTTCCTTCGAAAACAGAATCTTCGGGAACGGTTTTCCATTTAATATCCGATACTTTTAATTCTGTTCCTGCGGGCAAGGCTTTGGCAGCGGTGGCAATTTCAATGCCATCACTTTTTGATCCAAAGCTAGCCTGCACAATAATGGCGACAAGAAGGGCGATTAAAAAACCACCACCCAAAACAATAAGAAGATTCTTATTCATTGTTTGCCTTTATATATGTTGTCATGAACACGCGCGAATGGAGAGATTTCCCCAATTCTGAGTATTCCCATTAAGCTTTAATATTCCATTAAAGTTCTAGCGGACGAACTCAACCCATAGTGTCGGATTAAGATATCCATTGAATAGAAATGCCATAACTGCACCAAAGGCGATGGCCATACCATATGGTAAACGGTTCTCGCCTTTTTGTGATGTATCCAGCCATGATCCTTCTGGCGGAGTTGTAACGAACGGTTTCTTTTTTAAATACAGCGTGGCTGCCGCCAGTAACCCGCCCCCCACACTCATGTAAAATAAAAATGGAACAAGGCCGCCGATACCTAACCACAAACCTACCGCCGCCATTAATTTTGAATCACCAGCGCCCAAAAGTTTGAATGCATAAAGTGCCGCAGTAATAAGCAAAACTACAACAAATGCCACAAAGTGTGATGAGAAGGAAAAGAAAACAGATAAATCAGGTTTTAAAAATGTGACAGCAATAAACGCCACAACGAATAATACAATCAATGCAAGAGGATATTCATTTGGTATTGTAAAGCGTTTAAAATCAGATACTGCCGATGCATATAACATCGATACAGCAACACACACGCAAAATAAAAAGACCAATAATGCAAACATTATCCCACCTAATTTATTTTTTTATAAATTTTTCAAATACGCGTTCTCATAAAAAAGCCCACCATCGGGTGGGCTTTTTCGAGAATTGAGGATTCTATTAAGGAGCGTTATTTGAAATTTCGTCTGATACGCCTTGGAATGCACCTTGAATTTGGTCACCCAATGTAAATACGATAGCGGCAATTGCAAGTGCAATACCTGCGGCAATTAAGCCGTATTCAATGGCGGTCGCGCCATCTTCTTTTTTGAAATATGTTTGTATCAAAGCGGCAAGTTTCAACATGTGTTATCTCCTGTTTCGTGTTAGATGAGATGAGAATTCGATGTAATCCCCAAACCTTATTCTCTCAGCGTAGCGCGAAGGTGGTAAACAAAACATTAAGTTGTTATGTCATTATAAAAGTATCGTTTCGAATTTGATCTAATACAATTTGATACAAATGTTGAACGTTCAAAATATCTTTTGTTTATAGGCATTTCTGAAAACATAAAAATCAATCTTTTTCTTCAACAGCAAAGCCATACATATCCATTGGAACATCGCCCGTCACTTCGGGGCCCCATTTTTTGATCATATCTTCTTGAATTTTGATGATATCTTTTAATCGTGATTGGCCGCGTTGCACCATATAATAAGAAACAATATTTTTAACGCCCCATTCAACTAAATATCCCAAACAAGCCGCCATGTACATGACCACGATGGTTGTCGGCTGGCCAATAATACGCATTACCGATTCCATATCATGACCTTGCTTTAATAACTGAAACCAAAATGGAAAACATCCAGCAAAATTCATAAACCCAACTGTTAATACCTTAACGCGTTCTTTTGTATGATCCATCAATCGCGCACAAACTGTTGGCATCATACCAATAAAAAATAACAATGTGCTCGGTAAAAATAGAACCGCCACAATAATAAAAGCAATTAATAATATCTGCGATTGCCAGCTAAGGGTTTTTTTACGTGCCATTATTTTTACCCTCCGCCACTCTTAAATAATAAAAATAAAATGACGATAACGCTTGCAACCATTCCTGAAATCACTGCAGCCGTTTGACGACCAGTCCCATGACCAAATTCAGGATTATGTTCCAAATCATGCTCAAGGCGCATATATTCACGACGCAGATTCACGAAGTTGGTAATCATAGAGCGGAATTGACGAAGATCTTCATTTACCTGCATTGTGTTATCGAGAATATCCAAAAGTTTTGTTAAATCCCCTTTGTCTCGCAGAGAAGAAATTTGATCACGTAATTTTTGACGCTTATCACGATCATGGAATCTATTTACAATTGGATCCGTATTTTGAATAATCCATGTTCCCAAGTGTGGCATAGACGGAAGTTTTGAGCGTTTTTGAATTTCTGCAAATATTTTTAGAACCGCCAATGTCTGTCTGTATTTTTCGTGTGCATTCAAATCAGGCAAAAACGGTTCGATCACAGCGCGATCACGCACTGATAAAAAAGCAACAATATGACGGTCAAAGAAATTTTCAGGGCGATTGCCTTCGGCTGCCATTGTTTCGTACGCCATCAACATCTCTTCAGGTGTGCGCACATGGTAATCTTTAAATTTCTCACTTAAACATGGCGCCTCTGGCGCCAGAAGATAAATACAACGTTCAATCCCATAACCAATAACGTTTTGGCGCATATATGCGCGACAAACTTCAAATGTTTGAAATAATTCAGTTGTATCAACACCCGCTTTGCTGGCGCATGAAATCCAAAAACTTACCATCTGTGTTTGAATGATATCAACATAAGGTGAAATATCCTTACTATTGACCAACGCATCCACAATGGCACGACCAAATCCTTGTGGCGCTACCTTAACACCGCGGTACATAATGGGGAAATTAGGCGCAAGCGCCATACACACAAAGGCCGATAGACGATCATCATAATTTATACCGGATGTACCATGTGACTTAGCTGTACTCACCGCATTTTCAACATTTTCTTCTAATTGTTTATCTTGAATAGACCGTGTAAGCCACATTCGCATTTCACCATGATCAATTAATCGCGCTGTATGTGATGGACTCTTGGGAAGAAAAATTGCCAATTCATCGGGGCGTAAAAATTTATGATTTTCAATTTCAAGCGGGCGATTTGCCTTAAAACGTAACGCGGCCGTTTGCTTTGATGCCACACGGCGACCATCAACCCAAATCAAAACATCATCAATTGACCATCGTTGCCGCGGGTCATCATTTAATAATCCGCGCAATAACTCTAAAATTGATCCCGTAAATCTTTCTTTGCCCGTTAACGTCGCATAGCTTCCATGTTCAATTTTATGTTGGATTAAATCGGCATCACTTATACCAGGGAATGGATCAGCAGGGCGCATCATCATGGCGAGTAAGACACCAAATGAATACATATCATCCTCAAAAGACGGCATACCCCGCGCCGCAGGATCAGCCAAAGCACGCTCAATTGTTTCATAATGAACGGAATTTGAATATCCCATTGGCGTTGATAGACATTCGCCTAACATTACTTTTTCAAAATTACTACCGCCGCCATCATATAAATTCGATAAACGAATATTACCATGAACAAAATCTGCATCACGCATATCTTTTAAAACTGATGATAAATTTCGAATGACAGTTGATAAAACTAAATCTGGTTTTAATCCCATCGCCATGAGTTGATCTTTCGTAGCGATGGGTTTTCCTAATTTATCTTCATAGATTATAACATATCGTTTTTGACGAAGCGGCGTCCAATCCACCAAGCCAGCGCCCAGTAATTTGGGCATCGCAGGATTATTAAAGGCGTAATATTTTGATGCGTTATAAATATGTGGGACAAGACTTCTCTCACATAATAAAGCAAATGCAGGATTTCCTGAACGCGAGCGGGCAGCATAAGCCTTGATTGGACCTTGATCGTGGGTTATTAGCCACTGATTGGGAAAAATTTCAATTTCACCTTTAAATGAAATTGACGCAGAGCTACCTGCCCCGCCCACGACATCATCAGCAATAATTTCATCTGGCTCAAGTGTGTTTGTCATATTATTTTTGGTGGTGCGAGGAGGAACGCATGCGAATCATATCAAATCTTAATGCGAAAGCTTCGCAATGTAAAATACGTATTCGATACAATCTTTGGTCTACACTAATCTGCGAATGGATCTTGAACTAAAATTGTATCTTCGCGCTCGGGCGATGTTGATACTAATGTCACTGGACATTGAATCAATTCCTCGACACGGCGAATATATTTTATCGCCGCCGCAGGTAATTGTGCCCATGACCGCGCACCCGCGGTTGATTCACTCCACCCTTCTATGGTCTCATAAATTGGCTCAACGCGCGCTTGGTCTTGCGGGTGTGGCGGTAAATAATCATAAGTTTTATCGCCCAATTTATAACCAACACAAATTTTGATTTCTTTCATGCCGTCTAAAATATCAAGCTTCGTCAAAGCAATGCCCGTGATCCCACTGACTGCGGCGGATTGACGCACGAGCACCGCATCAAACCAACCGCAACGACGTTTACGCCCGGTATTCACGCCAAATTCATGGCCGCGCGTGCCGAGTAATTCGCCAATCTCATTATCTTGTTCGGTAGGAAACGGCCCCGAACCCACACGCGTGGTATAGGCCTTTACAATACCCAATACAAAACCAACGCCTGATGGCCCTAAACCAGACCCGCCCGATGCCGTGCCTGCGATTGTATTTGATGATGTCACAAATGGATATGTTCCATGATCAACATCGAGCAACACACCTTGTGCCCCTTCGAATAAAATACGTTTGCCTGCTTTGCGCGCTTCATTCAACGTCATCCATACAGGGCGCGCGTATGGCAATACAAAATCAGCAATTTCACGCAAATCATTCATCAAACGTGCGCGATCAATTGGTTGTTCACCAAACCCAGCGCGAAGTGCATCATGATGCGCACATAAACGATCAAGTTGTGGTTCCAATTCATCCAAATGCGCCAAATCACAAATGCGAATGGCGCGGCGACCAACCTTATCTTCGTACGCAGGGCCAATACCGCGGCGCGTTGTACCAATTTTACCCGCGCCAGATGCGTCCTCACGCAACGCATCCAAGTCACGGTGGATTGGTAAAATTAATGGTGCAGTTTCAGCAACCTGTAAAACATCAGGTGTAATTTTAATGCCTTGCGCCTCAACCTTGGCAACCTCATCACGGAAATGCCATGGATCAAACACAACGCCATTGCCAATAACTGATAACGTTCCGCGCACGATGCCCGAAGGAAGAAGTGCGAGTTTATAAACTTTTTCACCTACAACCAAAGTGTGCCCCGCATTATGGCCACCTTGGAATCGTACCACGACATCGGCACGTGATGATAACCAATCAACAATTTTTCCTTTGCCTTCATCGCCCCATTGCGCGCCAATGACTGTGACATTTGCCATGTATGTTACTCTTTCTTCGTTATCGAATTGTTTAAAAAAATTTAGCCTGTATATGATTTTAAATGAAATGCATGATTAACAGGGCCAAAACCCGAACCCATTTTTTTACCGTTGCGAATAGCTTCGGTTAAAAAGTTTTGTGCTATTTCAAATGAATCTTGCACGGAACGACCTTGCGCCATCAACGATGCCATCGCCGCCGTAAATGTTGTCCCTGCCCCGTGCGTTGCACGTGATTCGTAACGTGGTTGCTCATAAACTTCCATGACATGATCTGAACAATACACATTATAAATACAATCAGATGCCAAAGACCCACCTTTGACCACAACATGTTTTGCGCCCAATGACATCAACATTTCAGCCGCGCGTTTCATGTCATTGATATCACGAATGCTGACGCCTGTTAATTCTTCGGCTTCGATGCGATTGGGCGTTAACACATCGGCATAAATTAAAATGCGACGTTTTAACGCATCACGTGCGGGTTTATCAAGCAAATCAGCACCTGTGCGCGATGTCATCACGGGATCAATCAAATATTTTAAACCCTTATCTTTATTCTCATCCATAAAATCACCAACACAATTGATGATATCTTCGTTGGCTAACATTCCTGTTTTGATTACTTGTGGTTGCAAATCATCCATCACAACGTTCAATTGTGTACGCACCACATCGGTCGGCATGACATGCATGCCAAACACTTGGTTTGTGTTTTGCATGGCAACGGCGGTAACAACAGTCGCCGCATACACACCAAAAGCCTGCGCCGTTTTAATATCGGCTTGAATACCTGTGCCGGCAGATGAATCGGATACACCGACTGTTAAAATTTGTGCTGACATTTATTTAATCTCTTTTTCAATTGTTTGGGCGAGTTCATTGACCACACGTTCAATCAATTCACCATTATCACCTTCGGCCATAATGCGCACCAAAGGCTCTGTGCCCGATGCACGCACCAGTAAACGCCCATCACGACTTAATTCAATCTCCGCGCGTGCAATGGCATCATTCACCGCAGCAATGGCCATCGGATTTTTACCCTTTTCATACCGCACATTTTTTAAAATTTGCGGTACAGGATTAAATTGGCGCAAAGCTTCACTCGCTTTTTTCCCGCTATTTTTGACCATCGCCAAAATTTGCATCGCGGCCATTAATCCATCACCAGTTGTGCCGTAATCAGCCATCACGATATGACCCGATTGTTCACCACCTAAATTAAAGCCACCTTGTTTCATTTGTTCAACGACATAACGGTCACCCACAGCGGCACGTACCAAATTGATTCCGTTTTGCGTACAAAAACGTTCAAAACCTAAATTTGACATTACAGTTGCAACAACTGTGTTTGCAACCAAATGATGTGATGATTTCATTGATAAGGCGAGCGTTGCCAATAATTGATCGCCGTCAATTTTATGACCCGTTTCATCGACGACAATTAAACGATCCGCATCACCATCGAGTGCGATACCAATATGCGCCTTTTCAGCAATCACTTTGTTTTGTAATTGTTCGATTGATGTCGCACCGCAATCTTTGTTAATGTTCACGCCATTGGGCGTATTACCGATTACAACGACGTCGGCCTCTAATTCCCACAAGGCTTGCGGAGCTGCCTTATAGGCCGCACCATTCGCGCAATCGACAACAATTTTTAACCCTTGTAAGTTTTGCCCTTTGGGAAAGCTTGCCTTCACGTATTCAATGTAACGGCCTGTCGCATCATCAAGACGCGCGGCCTTCCCCATTTTATCAGCGGATGGCAATGCCGATGTCAGATCAGGATCATCCATCAATTGTTCAATTTGTTTTTCAACATCATCGGGAAGTTTATAACCATCCGATGCAAATAATTTAATGCCGTTATCTTGATACGGATTATGCGATGCCGAAATCATTACGCCGCAATCCGCACGTAATGATCGCGTTAAAATCGCAACCGCAGGGGTAGGAATCGGCCCCGTTAAAATTACATCCATACCCATCGCCAAAAAACCTGCGGTCATGGCTTGTTCCAACATATAACAAGAGCGGCGCGTATCTTTGCCGATCACAACGCGGTTCATCGCTGTTTCAGCAGAATTTTCCTGCGGGCGAAGCACGCGCGCGGTCGCCATCGCGACGCGCAATGCCACATCGGCGGTCATGGGATAACGATTAGCTTCCCCGCGAATTCCATCAGTTCCAAAATATTTTTTGCTCATACCTATCCTTTTAACGGTAAGGGGCTGAAAATCCAAGGAGAATCCCAACAAAAAGGGGGATATGTCCCCCTTTAAATGTGTTACTTATCTGAAAACCCCACCTATTCGATGCTTCCACCACGGGGGATCGCCATACGGACGGGCGGTGCCAGCTCAGGCTCATCATCCTTGCGTATGGTCTCGCCACGAAGTAACGCCTTAATATCGTCACCCGTCAACATTTCATGCTCGAGCAATGCCTGCGCCAGTGTGTGCAGATCATTCATTTTTGTTTTTAATGTGTGCGTCGCGCGGGCGTAAGCTTCCTCAACAATACGGCGAATTTCAGAATCGATTGTCGCTGCCGTGTCATCCGACATATTTTTTGATTGCGCAACCGAATGCCCCAAGAAAACTTCCTCTTGGTTTGAGGTATAACGAATGGTACCGAGTTTTGGACTCATGCCCCATTCGGTGACCATACGGCGTGCAATTTCCGTTGCCATCGAAATATCAGATGATGCACCTGTGGTCACTTTCTCAGGGCCAAAAATTAATTCTTCAGCAATACGTCCGCCCATAGCGACCGCTAAATCAGCTTCCAATTTTGCCTTTGACATCGAGATGCGATCGCCTTCGGGAAGACGCATCACCATGCCCAGTGCACGACCACGGGGAACAATTGTTGCCTTATGAATTGGGTCTGATTCCACTTCATTTAATGCCACAATCGCGTGACCCGCTTCGTGATAAGCCGTCAATTTTTTCTCATTGTCGGTCATGACCAATGAGCGACGTTCAACGCCCATCATGACTTTGTCTTTGGCGTCTTCGAAATCTTCCATGCTCACCATACGTTTGTTACGGCGCGCAGCAAGCAAGGCGGCTTCGTTGACAAGGTTCGCCAAATCCGCACCCGAAAACCCAGGCGTACCACGTGCCACAACCATGGCATCGACGTTTGATGATAATGGAACTTTTTTCATGTGTACGCGTAAAATTTTCTCGCGCCCTTTCACGTCAGGATTTGGAATCATAATCTGACGATCAAAACGACCAGGGCGTAATAATGCAGGATCAAGAACATCAGGACGGTTTGTCGCGGCGATGATGATCACACCTTCGTTCGCTTCAAAGCCATCCATTTCCACAAGCAATTGATTTAATGTTTGCTCGCGCTCATCATTACCGCCGCCAAGCCCGGCGCCGCGATGACGACCGACCGCATCAATTTCATCGATAAAAATAATGCAGGGTGCGCTTTTCTTTCCTTGTTCAAACATATCGCGCACGCGGGATGCACCCACACCGACAAACATTTCAACAAAGTCCGATCCCGAGATGGTAAAGAAAGGCACATTCGCCTCACCCGCCACTGCGCGCGCGGTTAATGTTTTACCGGTACCAGGAGGGCCAACCAACAACGCGCCCTTTGGAATTTTTCCGCCAAGGCGCTGAAATTTTTGTGGGTCTTTTAGGAATTCAACAATCTCAACCAATTCTTCTTTGGCCTCGTCAATGCCCGCCACATCATCAAAAGTGACTTTGCCTTGTTTTTCGGTCAGCATACGCGCGCGTGATTTACCAAAGCCCATCGCGCCGCCGCCGCCGCCTTTGCCTTGCATTTGACGCATAAAGAAAATCCACACGCCAATCAACAACAACATCGGGAACCATGATAACAAAACGCTGAAGATAGACATTTGTTCGGCTTCAACTTTTTCGGCTTTGATTTGCACAGGTGTGCCTGCCAAACGTTCAACGATATTTTCATTTAATGGCACAGTTGTTTTAAACGCTTTTGCACCCTTGGTACTTGACCCCGAATCAACATAACTGCCCATCACATCTTGGCCTTTGATGGTCACATCCTTGATGCTACCCGCTTTTGCTGCTGCCATAAAATCGCTGTACGCCAAAGTTTCAACTTTGCCGCCACCTGCTGCAGAACCTGCGCCAGATCCAGTTGAATACATTTGAAATAAGAAAACTAATGTGGCCACGATGGCAAGCCACAACAACGCACTACGTCCCATTGGGTTCACGACAAAAATCCTTTGTTAAATTATACACATAATTATCTATAGCAAAATTCAGGAAATACAAGGTTTTCCTGATCAAATCATATTACAAATTATAATATTCTTTGTACCATGTGGCAAATTTATGGATACCCGTTTCCAAATTTGTTGTGGGTTTGAATCCTGTCAATTTTGTAAGTGCCTCAATATCGGCATAAGTAGATTTTACATCACCTGCCTGCATCGGCATAAAATTCTTGGTCGCCGTCTTGCCAAATTCATGTTCCAAACATTCGATTAATTTTAACAACGGTTCGGGACTATGATGCCCGATATTATACACCGCGCACGATGGAACACATGTTGGTAGTTTTGCAACAACCCCAACAATGCCATTGACGATATCATCTATGTATGTGAAATCGCGTGACATATCGCCATTGTTATACACATCAATCGGATCACCGTTGACAATCGCCTTGGCGAATTTGAAATACGCCATATCAGGTCTCCCCCATGGGCCATAGACCGTAAAAAACCGCAAACCCGTCAAAGGAATATGAAATAAATGCGCATAAGTGTGCGCCATTAATTCATTTGATTTTTTGGTGGCGGCATAAAGACTGATCGGGTTATCGACGCGATCATCAATTGAAAATGGTAATTTCGTATTTCCACCATAAACCGAACTGGATGATGCATACACCATATGCTCAACGGGATAGGCGCGCGCCATTTCCAAAATATTCAAAAAACCTGTGATATTGGAATCGATATAAGCTTGTGGGTTTTCGATTGAATATCGTACCCCCGCCTGCGCTGCCAAATGAATAACCAATGACGGTTTATACGTTTTAAAAATGATTTCCAGCGCAGTGCGATCTTGAATATCGATTTGGTCAAAGACAAAATTTTTGTGCTCTGCCAGAATTTTTAACCGATCCTTCTTTAATTGTGGGTCATAATAGGAATTGAGATTATCAATACCAACAACATGATACCCCTGCGCCACATATGTGTGCGCCGTGTGAAAGCCGATAAAACCAGCAACGCCAGTGATAAGAATTGTTTTGCTCATATGAAAGTCATGGTAAACTGAAGATATGAATCAATCAACCCGCCACATCATGATGATGGAACCCATCAATTTCCACTCTAACGCGGAAACGATGGCGACCAATACGTATCAACACCCCGACCCCAATGATATTCATTCGGTGCAAAATATGGCGGTGCGTGAATTTCGCGCCTTTCGCGATACATTGGTTGAACGCGGGATTATGGTCACGACCATGATCGGCCAACACGGGTCACCCGATGATATTTTTTGCAATAATTGGGTTGCCACTTTTCATGGCGGCGAATTGGTTTACTACCCCATGCTTGCCCCCAATCGTCAGCGCGAACGCCGCCCCGAAATTATGCAGATTTTGGAGCAAACATATAATGTCACGCTTGATTTATCCGCGCATGAGAGAGACGGAAAATTTTTAGAAAGCACAGGATCGCATTGGTGCGACCGCGTGAATAAAATTGCCTATGCAGGATTATCAGCGCGCACGAACCCCGAATTGTTAAAAATATGGGCGAATAAAATGAGATATGAATTGGTGATGTTTGAAACCAAAAATCATGCGGGCATTCCCGTCTATCATACCGATGTATTGATGTATATCGGATCAGGTTACGCGGGCGTTTGTTTGGATTGTATTTTGCCAAGCTATCGCGACACTGTTATTGCAAAATTATCCAAAACACATGAAATTATTGATTTATCGATGGATCAATTAAAATCATTTTGTGGGAATTCGCTAGAACTGCGAGGCACAAATAATCAAAAATTCTTGGTGATGTCATCGGGCGCGCATAACGCATTGCGCGATGATCAAAAGACAAAATTGTTAAACTATGTTGATGAAATTGTGCATTCTGACATCACAACCATTGAAACCTATGGTGGCGGTTCCGCACGGTGCATGTTGCTTGAGCTGTTTTAAGACAGAATAGGTTCGGTTTGCGGATAAGATTTTTTAAATAACATTGCCTGATATGCAGGCAAATTACTTGCAGGTCTTAACATAGAATCCTTATCATCAATGCTATCTGCAGATATAAGACTTAGATCAGCTGACTCTGCCGCTTTAATCACAGAGCCTGTACTCCAATAATAATCATCAACACTAAATAATATATCATTGTTATAACCAAAAATTTTAGTTTTGTATTTATCGCCATCTCTTAAATTATCATTTGCACCCACTTCACATTCATAGGCAGCATGGGGCACGTGCAAATATTCGGGATGTGTCGCCACAATTGCTAAACGACCGCCAACCTTCATTGATGCAGCCGCAAGTTTAAATAAACTTGATAAAGATTCAAAATCTTTTGCGGTATTATGTGTAAAATTCATCATTGCAAATGCGTATTCAGGCTGCACATCATCAGACGATTGAATAGTCCGCGAGTGAACATTTACCTTCACAGGTGTACCACGCACAGTAATCTTTGAACCTTGCAATGTTTTTGCAGCTGTCAACAACATATTCGGAGATGTATCAATACCGTCAACCGCAATACCTTGCGTCAAAAACGGCAATGCTAATAACATCGGACCACAACCGATATCCAGCACACGATCATCACCCACTTTGAATTTTCCATGATTAACAACAAGTTCAAACATTTCGCGAAGAACGGGAGCAATAATAGATGTTTTCTCAAATCCTGCTGCGCGCATAAACGAATCTGGATCTACGTCATAAGGCGTGTCTTCCTCAATGGCATGGCCCTTAAGACGATTCAACACTAAATCAACTTCCATCGGCATCGGTGTCAAGGATGGTGAGTGTGGTGGTTGGTGAGGTGGTTTACGCATTTTGTTTAACATTCTTTTTACTCAGTTTGCTATCTTTTCAGCACGTTCCCAAACAAAGTTAAATACTTTTTTGAACGTCGAACTAAAAAGTGGGTTTTCAACAATTAAAATCTTTTTAGGTGGCCCCCAACTTACCATCGCCAGCTTATTGCCATAGATGAAAAAAGGGTGCGGGCTGAAATAATCATTTTTAATCCAGCGGTAATATTCTTTTGGTGCCAAAAAATTTTGATCGCCTTGGCGACAAATAATTTTCTCTGTAATGCCTGCCTTATGAATACGATCTAAGTGCGAGGTTACCTTTTTAAATTCGTTTGTATTCGGGTCCATCTTTTCTTCGAGGCCAAAAATCAAAACCTCTCCGCCCGAGGCAGACAAAGTCGTAAAAATATCATCATTTAGTTTGTCTAACGCTTCGTCACCTTCCATGATTTGCATCATTTCATTGCGCATACGAATGCCAGACCCTGGCAAAAATTCAATTCCCGCATCTTCGAATGCCTTCTTAATCGCATTCAATGTATTTTCGCGCGGAATCGATTGACCATTTTCAATGCTGCCAATTGAGGTTGATGAAATACCCGTGCGTTCTGAAAGGTCATGTTGCGACCAATTCAAAACTCCGCGTGCTCCTCGAATTTGTGCCGTTGTTATTGTCATCGAAAACCTTCAATTTATTGGACAAGACTTTATATAATCCCAATTTAGCCTTATTGCAAGAAAAATATGAAAAACAAACCCTATATACTAACTGGCTTTTTTATCCTCTAAACCCTCGCGGCGGAGCAATGCCGCAGGATCAGCATCTCGTCCGCGGAAACGGGCAAAGAGGATTTTAGGGTCTTCCGTACCGCCTTTGGCCAAAATTTCGCGGCGGTAAGATTCCGCAACCTCTTGATTATAAAGGCCTTTTTCTAAGAATGCTTCATAAACATCGGCATCCAGTACCTCCGCCCATTTATAGGAATAATAGCCGGCGGCATATCCCCCGCCAAAAATATGACTAAAGGAGTTCGAACTAGGCCCCGCCATGCGCGGGAACAATAAAATATCACGCAAGACAGAATCCTCGAATTCTTCAACCGATGTGATGGTCGAGGGGTCAGTCGTATGCCATTTCATATCCAAAATTCCAAAGGCATTTTGACGCAAGCCCGCCCATCCTGTCATGAAATTTTTCGCATCTTTCAATTTTTGAATGAGATCAGCGGGAATTTTTTCACCCGTTTGGTAATGCGCGGCGAAACTATTGAGCACTTCATCTTCGTATAACCAGTTTTCTTGAATTTGTGACGGCAATTCCACAAAGTCCCACAGCACATTGGGCGATGCCAATGATCCATATGTTACATCGGACAGTAAGCCATGCGTAACATGGCCCATTTCGTGATAAATTGTTTCAACTTCATCGAACGTCAATAATGAGGGGCCGTCTTTTGTTGGTTTTGTAAAATTACAAACGAATGCTGTTAAGGGGCGACGAATTTCACCGTCAAACAAACCTTGGCCACGATATGCTGTCATCCATGCGCCTGGTTTTTTACCTGTGCGCGGGAAGAAATCGGCATAGATCATGCCTACAAATGCGCCTGTTTTCTTATCTGTCACGTCATAGGCGACGACATCTTTGTGCCACACAGGATAGCGATCATTTTGTTTAAATTGAATGCCGAATAATTTTTCAAAATGTGTGAACATACCATCAAGTACGCGATCAAGCGGAAAGTATGGGCGCAAATCTTCGGACGAAAATGAGAATAATTTTTTGCGTAATTTTTCGGAATAATATCCAACATCCCATGGTTTTAAATCATCAATACCGTCAGCTTTTGCCAATGTTTTTAACTGCTCTAAATCCTTTTGTGCGGCCGCACGATAACGCCCCGTCATTGAATTTAAAAAACCGAATACAGTATCGGGTGTTTCCGCCATACGTTTTTCAAGAACATATTCCGCATGGTTTTTATATCCCAAAATTTGCGCGCGTTCGTGACGCAATTTTACAATGTCCAAAATCAATTGTGAGTTATCAAAATCGCCCTTGTACGCACGTGATGCATAACCACGCCAAATTTTCTCACGTAATTCGCGATTGTCACAGTAACTGGCAAGTGGATAATAACTCGGAAATTCTAATGTAAATAAATATTGATCAGGTTTTCCCTTTTCCGCTGCGGCTTCACGCGCCGAAATTTTTGCGTTTTCTGGCAAGCCTTTTAAATCAGCCTCATCAGTTACATATAATTCAAATTGTTCTTCTGATTTTTTAACATTATTGGCGAATGTCGGACCTTGCACGGACATCTCTTCGTTAATCTGGCGCAAGCGGGCTTTCTTTGTTTCGTCAAGCAACGCACCACCACGAATGAAATTTTTATATGTTTCATTCAATAACATTGATTGCTCTGGCGTGAGTGTCAATTTATCTTTTTGATCATAAACCACTTTGACCTTTTGAAATAAATCCGCATTCAAAATAATATCACTGCCGAAATTGGCTTGAAGGGGGCCAAGCTCTTGTGCCAAGGCTTGCAATCCATCTGTGCCATTGCATGATAATTGATTGTAGAAAATAACCATCACCGATTCCAAACGCTCCGCCGCCGTTTCCAATGCAACGATTACATTATCAAAACTAGGCGCATCTTTAGACATCACAATCGCGTCAATATTTTTACGGGCGATTGCAATCGCTTCTTCGACCGCAGGTTTAAAATGGCTTTCCTGAATTAGATCAAAAGCAGGGGCTTGTTGCGGGTGGTTTGAATTGACTAATAATGGGTTGGTCATCGGGCTGTATCCTTATCTCTTGACATTATATGGCGCAAAAATACACACTCGCCAAGATGGAAACCGAAACAAACCACCCCTATTCCACTCAATTTGATGATATTTATTTCTCACCTACCGATGGCGTGGCAGAAACAACACATGTTTTCATGAATGGTAACGATTTACCCGCACGATTTTCTGCCCTATCCCCCAACCAAATTTTTACCATTGGTGAGACGGGTTTTGGTACAGGATTAAATTTTTTAATCGCTGCAAAATTATTTTTGGAAACTGCTCCTGATACATCTCAACTCTATTTTTATTCCTTTGAAAAATTTCCGCTATCCGTACAAGATATCAAAAAATATTTGTTACCATGGCGATATTTATTTCCCCAATTATTTGATAATTTTTTAGATCAATATCCGCTGCGCGTCGGCGGATGGCATAGCATACGCATTCATGATCGCATCACCGCTGTGGTTGCATTTGATGATATTGCGCGCGCTCTACCATATTTACCTGCGCCCATCGACGCATGGTTTCTGGATGGATTTGCGCCATCAAAAAATCCTGACATGTGGTCGCAAAATATATTTGATTTTATGGCGAGACATAGTCATGAGACAACAACATTATCAAGCTTTACCGCCGCAGGGAACGTGCGGCGCGGTTTAAACCAATCTGGATTTCATATCGAAAAGACCAACGGATTTGGGCATAAACGCGATATGATCATTGGAAAATTTTCACAAAATGTTCCGCGCATACCACTTTATATTTCACCGCCACAAAAGATTGCGATTATTGGTGCGGGGTTGGCGGGTGCGCAATTGGCGCATCATTTGAATCACGACCATCATGATATTACAGTTTTCGATAAAAACGGTATCGCATCAGGTGCGTCAGGTAACCCTATTGGATTATATAATCCGCGTTTGTCAGCTGAACGGAATGCTATTTCTGATTTTTATTCATCGTCATTTTCGGCGGTATACCATTTTTTGAAAGCCGTTCATGATGATATTGATTTCAACCCTTGCGGCGCTGTTCATCTCATCAACGATTCTACTAAACAAAAACGTTATACAAATTGTTTAACTTCGTGGGATTGGCATCACGACCATGCCGAGATGATTGATGCCTCTCAAACAATTGATATATCTGGCACAAATATCAATCAGTCTTGTCTTTGGTTAAAAGATTCAGGGTATGTATCACCCTATAAATTATGCAATACTTTATTAAAAAATCATCGCATCACACATGAGGCCGTGGACGTAATTCAAAAGAACCATGATCAATGGATCGTCAATGATAAAATTTTTGATCATGTGATTATCGCGAATGGCGCCCATAAAATTACCATTGAAAATTTTGAACCGCTTCCCATTCAATCGGTTCGTGGGCAAATCGCTATTGTTGAATCAAAGAAAAATTTAGATATAAAAACGGCACTCTGTTTTGGGGGATATTTATCGCCAGCCTCACCATCCACTCCCCAAACCTATATTCTGGGTTCAAGTTTTCAACCATGGTTAGACGACCCCCATATTCGCACGCAAGATAATCATGATATGATCGTAAAATTATACGAAACGATTCCGTCACTGATTGATCAATTTATCGTGCGCGATGCCCGCGTTGGGTTTCGCGCCGCATCACCCGACCGCACCCCTATGATTGGTGCTTATCCTCATGCTCCGAACCTATGGATTTCCAGTGCACACGGATCACACGGGTTATTAAGCTCTCTGACGGCGGCACGGATTATCAGCAACCAGATAGCGGGCCGCCCCGCCGAAACGGGACAACATATTATTGATGTCGTTGCACCAATTCGGTTTGAAAAACGTTTAAAAAATGATAAAACGAAATCATGAATTACGACTGGCCCTTTATCCTCACCATTACATTGCCCATTTTCGCCTTAACGGCGTCTTTGTTTTTTATTCCGCTGGCTTGCAAATTCGCATTAAAATATGGATTTGTTGATGCCCCTGGCGGACGCAAAACGCATGAACGTCCTGTACCACCCGTTGGCGGTATTGTTGTTTTTTCTGTATTTGCGTTATTCTCATTATTTGTTGGCGCTGATTTTGATGGCACATGGGCCTATTATATTGCTCTATTTTTAATTTTGATCACGGGCGTGATTGATGATCGTAATGGCGTATTTCCATGGGTCAAATTTTTAATTCATTTTTTGGCGGCGTTTGTATTGGTTATTGTTGGCGACACGCAAATTCAATCATTAGGGAATTTATTGGGTACTGGTGATATTGAACTCGGATGGGCATCTATCCCTTTTTCAATTGCCTGTGTGGTTTATATCATAAATGCCATGAATATGATGGACGGATTAGACGGTTTGGCAGCAGGAAAAGCGGTTATTATCTTTGCTTGGTTTTTCTTTGCTGCATTATTATCAGGATGGTGGGAACCAACAATCTTGTTACTGATAATAATTGCCTCACTTCTAGGATTTTTATTTTATAATTTTCGGTTTCGGTTTCGTCGCAAAGCCATCATCTTTTTAGGTGATGCAGGAAGCATGGCGATTGGTCTGACAATTGCGTGGTTTGCCATTCAATTATCCCAAGGCCCCATGCCCGTCATATCACCCGCCAGTGTGGCGTGGATTATTGCATTACCCATCATCGATGCCTTTGGATTATTGGTCGCACGATTAAAAGATAAAAAACATCCGTTCGAGCCTGATCGCCGTCATTTCCATCACCATTTTATTGACAATGGTTACAGCGTCAAAGCATCGGTACGCATCATCTTATCCTATGGATTTTTCTTGGGCGCGATTGGATTTCTTGGCTATGTGTTTGGTATCCCAGAATGGATTTTAGGATGGGGCTGGATTATTTTATGGCTCTCACATGCCTTACTTGTGATGTATCCCAACCGCTTTAAGGCATTATTGGCACATTTACATACACAATATGTGGATAAAGCTAGCACTTGATTCCACACTAAATTGACCATAACCGCGCATTCAGCGACTCTAAAGACTATTGATTCGTTTTACCCTGTGTCTTTAGCCACCAATTTTTTTAAGAGCGTGATATGTCATGAACCATCATAATAAAAAACCATCAACTATTTTATTACTGATGACCACCGTCATGTTAATGTCTTGTGCGGCAAGCGATGCCACGGGCAACCCCACATCATTATCATCTGCGCCTGAAGCGACCACACCAGAGGCCACAATTCCTGTTGCAGTTTCATCATTATCGTCAACTGATGTTGAAGGACGCTTGTCATCTTTGGAGCAAAAAGTTGGCACACTCGAAAGCGATATGAATGATGCCAAACCAACCTTGGCAAAAGTAGCGGTTATCGAACGTCAATTCCGCAGCCTATCTTTGGAATTAGATCGTATTGACCAAGAACAATTATTACCTGCCAAAATTTCGAATGAAAAAATTTCTACCTCTGCGCCAATGGTTAAAGAAAAAAGCCGCGCCACAGAAACACCAAAACCAAAAGAACCCGTAAAAACAAAATCATCCCGTACAACAGGTGCTGCCGAAGTCACAGGCGTTCGTTTCGGTAGCCAAAATAGCAATTCAACCCGCATTGTGGTCGATGGCGGTAAACCCGTCTCCATGACTGCCGACCTTGATAACAATGAAAAGATTTTAGTTTTAGAGATCAAGGGATTAGACTGGAAAGCGGCTACAAATCGTCCATCTATTTCATCGCCTCTTGTGGCGTCTTACACCGCTCAAAACACGGAAAATGGCTCGCGCCTCGTTTTACAATTGAAGCGCGGCGTGAAGATTGGTAAGGTGCAATCATTGAGCCCCGAAGGATCAAACGGCCACAGAGCCTTCCTTGACCTTACTGCTCAATAATATTTTGAGCCCCCAATCTACAAAAGGATATTTTATGTTGAAAAAATTTTTAATGGCCAGCTGTGCCATCATGATCGCCTGTTCACCCGCATTTGCCGCAGATAAGAAACCTGCCCTTAGCATGGGTCCCGTTGATGCAAACAAAGATAGCATTGTATCAACTGCGGAAGCTATGGGCGCAGCAGATAAGCAGTTCGCCCAATTAGATGGCAATAAGGATGGAAAGATTACTGATGCTGAGTTTAAAGCGGCTGGTAAAGCTTCATTGGCAAATTTGCCACCCAAGTTCCTTGAAAAAAATAAATCAAAAATTGAAGCAGGACAAAAGAAGCGTTTGGCAATATTGGATACTGATAAAAACGGTGAAATTACCAAGGCAGAAATGCAAGCCGATATGCAAAAGCGTCACAAAGCCATGGATTTAAATAATGATGGAAACGTAACCAAAGAAGAATTGGTAAAATTCCATGACACCATGAAGGCTAAAAAAGACGCGGCCAAAAAATAAAATAAGCGCAATATAATAAAGAAAGAAAAAGGCCTCATCAATTTGAGGCCTTATTTTTTTAGATATTTGATTTTTGTTGTCTATTTTCTAAACGTGTCATTTGCTCATGACGCATGCGGCGAGCCGATAACATTTCAGGCGTTGCCGCATCAAAACAATGTGGGCATGATACGCCTTCTTCATATTTCTTCGACTTTAAATCCTCGGGCATTAGTGGCTCGCGACACCCATGACATAAACGGCGACCCGCCTCTGCCAAACCATGTTCAACCCCGACGCGGCGATCAAACACAAAACATTCACCTCGCCATTTACTTTGATCGGTAGGGATCTCTTCTAAATATTTCAAAATCCCGCCCTTGAGGTGATAGACATTTTCAAAACCTTCGGCGAGCATATAAGAAGATGCTTTTTCACAACGAATGCCGCCTGTGCAAAACATAGCTACTTTTTTATGCTTCGCAGGATCAAGATGTTCCTTCACATAGTCAGGGAATTGAGTGAAGGCTTGAATATGTGGATCAATCGCCCCTTCGAAAATACCAATTTTTGTTTCGTATGTGTTACGTGTATCAATTAAAACAACTTCAGGATCAGAAATTAATTCATTCCAATCTTTTGGTTCAACATATGTCCCCACGATTTTGGTTGGATCAGCCTGCGGTTGTTTCAATGTCACAATTTCACGTTTCATGCGCACCTTGTAACGCAAGAATGGAATTTCAGATGCGGATGAGAATTTTACTTCGCCGCCATCCTCTAAAGACATATGTTTGTTTAAATAAGCAAGTGCGCGGTCAATACCATCATCGGTACTGGCAATTGTTCCATTCACGCCTTCGGGTGCAATTAAAATTGTACCGCAAATATCGCTCGATTGCGCAATATCTTTGAGCGCCTTTTGATGGCGCGGAATATCCCCAACAGGAACGAATTTGTAAAAAGCCATTACACGGTATGTCATGGTCTTTCCTTAGGACATTTAAACGGTTTTTGTCAATGAAACTGTTATGCCTTCACCAGTTTTAGGGCTTCCATGACCAGATGATCGGCAAATTCGGGATTCAATGACTGATTTTTTGTCATTAAACGGTAAAATACAGTGCCAAAAATCATATTTACGACCATTTCAGTATCAATAGAGGTGCGAAATGCCCCCGATTCCTTACCTTGATCAACAATATTCGACAATATTTCGATATTATTCATCATAAAATGGCGTTGGAATACTTCGAGCATTTCCTCGTTACCCTGCGCTTCCGCAAAGATGCCTGCAACAATTTGCCCTGTGCGCCCGCGCATAAATTTCAAAAAACGTTCGAGCGCGCGAACCAACATATCTTCTGCGGAACCACCCGACACAATATCAATTGCAGGCATATCTTTCTCCAAAATAGAATCGAGTACAACGGCAATTTTATTTGGCCACCACCGATAGATTGTTGTTTTACCTACGCCTGCCCGCTTTGCAATCGCTTCGATTGACACTTCGCGCACCGAGGTGTGAAGTAATAATTTACGTGAAGCTTCTAAAATTGAATCGCGTGATTCAGATGAACGAGGACGACCTGATTTCCGCGCCGCCGGTTTTGTCACTAACGATGGCGCTGTATCAACGCGATCATCATGTTCGTGGAATGATTCAATTGTTTTGATAGCGGTATTCACAGACATTTTTCACCCTAATTTTTATTTTTAAGAAACTTTAAGTTTGGTTTTTATGAACTCATGTGATTATAAAATCAAGACATTATTTTAAAAAACTTTTGGGCGCATCTTGAACAATCTGCGCCGTTCCGTTTTGAATTGTCATCACCGCAAGCCCACGTTCGTTTAGGCCATCAGCGCGGAATCGGAAAATACCATCAACGCCCGCAAATCCATTTGGATTTAGCAACGCCTCACGTGCAAAACCACGTCCCGATTTTTGCAACACAACC
>JBIICJ010000120.1:0-6393 GCA_044238965.1 Micavibrio sp.
TACTCTATCGTTTAATTGAAACGTGCCATCCACATAGTTAGTAGATGTAGTAGTCGCTCCAGTCGCACAATTATATAATAAATACCATACTTGAGGTAAAGTCGTAGTAGATGTAGATGTTGTAGTAGTTGTACCAGCACACGCAATAGCAGTAGTTTGGCTTGTTGAATTAAATGTTCCAGTTCCATTATTATCAATTACTTGAACTACAAACACATCGCTACCCCCAGTTGTGTTTCTCAATCCACTTGCGCCATCGTAAGGGTTGGTTTCGCTTGTTAGTGTTAATGTTTGAGTAGTACCCATTGACCTATAAGAACTAAAAGAAAATCCGTAACCCGCTCTTATTTGATAACCACTTCCGCTACCGCCAGACCATGTTGCAACTACCTTGCCTTGATATGTTCCAACGTTATTACAAAGCACTGTTAAATTTAACGTTAATGGAGGCAAAGTAGTCGTAGTAGATGTTGTAGCTGGACATCCAGTAAGACCAGTAGCCGTTAATGTTAATGCTAACCCGCCTGGATCTGATATTAATACTTGTTCAATTCTAAACGTTTGCCCAATTGCAGTAACTCGGTCGTTTACTGCAAAAGAGCCGCTTATATAACCTCTTGAATATTCAGTAGCACCAGTAGCACAATTATATAGTTTGTAATATACTGGGGCTTGTGTTGTAGTTGTTGATGTAGTAGTGCTTGTCGTAGTCGTAGAGGTTGTAGTCGATGTACTCGTAGATGTAGACGTTGTACTTGTCGTAGTAGATGTTGATGTTGTCGATGTGCTTGTCGTAGTGCTGGTTGTCGTAGGAGTAGAATCAGTATAATACTTTCCACTACCCGTTAAGTTTACAGAATAACTACCTATGTCCTTGTAATCACCACTTATTGTATAACCGCTAATAAAGCAAAATCCGCTGATATATCTATAACCATCTACTCCGTTATCAAACCTAAATCTTGTTAATAGTAATAATCTATCCTTTTGTGCTTGAGCAATATCTTCATATGAAAAATTATCTAATGTAACAATGCCATCTAAGGACATAGTCCATGCTGATAAATTGTCTTTATCTTCTTTGAACCAAGCGTTTGCCGCTGATGTAGTTTCTGCTAATTCTGTTTGGCTTTCAAAAGTACAGCCTCTTGCACAAGCAAAAACAGTTTCCGTTGCTGGAATAGTAGATGTATCTATTTTGTATAAGATGACATTATCTCCGCTTACTTTAACTGCCATAAGTCAAAGTTACTAAGATATTGTATAAGCACCAACTCCTTGTAGGCTTACGCTATAAGTAGCAATTTCCTTATATGGTGCGTTAATAGATAAAGAAGTTAAAATAGCTGGACCAGATAGGATGACCATGCTTGTACCATTATTAATGCTAAATTTTATATTTATTGGAGTTCGTGCCAATTGAGTCGCTAACATATCAGCATATGAGTAGCCATCCAGAGTTACAATACCCTCGCAACTTACAGTCCATGATGCTCGGTCTATTTTATATTCCGCAAACCATGCAGAGGATTGACTTGTTACATCAACTTGATCTACCGATACGCTAAACGTACAATTAGTAGAACAAGCGAATACTGTATCTACTCCGCTAGTAGTTTTATATAGAATTATATTTTTACCTTGTACTTTATCTGCCATGACTTATAATTATTTAAAATATTGTATATAATTTATAGTTGCGTTAATATCTGTGTTTGATATTTCCAATAAAGTGCCACTCATAGAGTTGTCTACATAATCAATAGATGAGTTCCCAAGCATATATGAGTTATCTTGTACGTTTATTTGTGCTGGGTCTGTATCGTATGACTTAATCATCTTAGATGCGTTCAAATATGGATACGTTGCGTTTGATGTTACAAAGCTACTTAATGAGCAATCTATATTAATAATGTTTGCACCATAAGAATTTATATACTGTCTCATTAGCAATTCAGTCATACTACTATATTGACCATTTTTACCAAATCTGTACCAGTTTAAAAGTGGTGCGCCATCTGATTTTAAGAACACTCCAACAGATGTAGGGAATCCAGCTATTCCTTGATATCCTAAAGGTATATCTACATCTTTAACGTATTCTTTATTATTATTAATATAAGCAAAGTAATCTACTTTGTTATAAGTATATTCTGCTGTAACTACGAACTGGCTAACAGTACAAGTGTTCCCCACTTGATTGTTAAACTCTACTGTTAATTGACCACTAATAGGGCAAGGCAATGTACTAAAAGAAAACTCGCCATTTGCTCCTTCTGGTATTGTATATCCAGAACTTGCTGTGCTTTGCCAATCTTTATTATTATTTAAGTAATAAGTAGTAGTGCCATCAAATACAGTCATTGAAACATACCCTCTCGTTCCACTTCCACCATTTAAAAATAACATAGAGTAATTTAAAACTGCATTAGCACTAATTTTAGGCATGAAGTTATTTATCATCCTTGTATAACCTCCACCGCCAGCTCTTACTAAAGTTATTTGAGTATAAGACTCATTTGCGTTATTTACAAGAAAAAACGATGAACCAACTCCAACATTGGTTACTACCCATGATTGCGGAGCTGAACTTAAATTTGGATATATTTTTAAGTTTCCATTATCAACTAAGTTTTTATCTTGATTTATGTCAATCGTTGTCTGTACTCTATTAAATCCTTTTAATATAAGTTTATATTGCTCATTATTTATAAAATATAAACCGCTTGTGTTACCAGTGTATCCTTGTATTGAGCTTAGCGTGTTTAAATTACTTCCGCTTGATACTACTGCACCTAAATAATTATATTGAGTAAAGTAATTATTTTCATTAGCAAACTCATTTACAGCTACTATCCACCACTTCCCACCAGCTTGGAATAATCTACATCCAAAAGACTTAATAATTTTTTCTAATACATCGTAGCTATTCTCGTAAGTGTAATCTTCATTTTTAAATGTTCTAATAGGTAAGAAAGTTTGACTAAAAGGCTCGTATTGTGTGCCATCTTCTCTATCTAACATATCAAGAGCAAAATAAGAACACACTGTCATTAAGTTAGGGTTAGTAGGAAAACCTAATGAATTTAAACAGGTTAAAATATACGTTAATAGGCTTAAATTACTATTAGTCCTATTGCCAACGCTATTTATATTTAATGGTATGTTTCTAAGCATACCTAATCCATCAACACAATTAAATGATAATTGCTTTCTACCAGTTGAATAACTTATTGAAATGTTATCGCTTAACGTATAACCGCACCACTCTAAATCAGTGCCTAAAAATAATTTAACAAAATACTTTCTATCATTTACAGTAACAAAGTCTGGTATATTAGCTAAATTATCTGTTACGTCAATAGTACAAGACAATTGACTTGCGTAAATTGGTTCATAAATCTCATCACCGCTTGGAATATATTGTAAAGATATATCTACCCCAATATACTCTATCAAAGTAGGTGCAGATGGTAAATCTTCTTGTAAATACAAGTAAGCTGTTTTACTTGTCTTTGTAGCATAAGTAATTTTATATTTATCGTAGTATGCCATTATCCTCGTCTATATTTTAAAGATGTTTCACTTCTATTCATTGCCAAAACCAAATCTTGCCCTCTTAATACAAACTCACCATTGCCGCCTCCACCATTAGAAGCCATTGCACCAGCGTTAAAAGTATTTTGCATCATTGAGCCTAACTTACTTAATGGCATTACAGCTTCGCTTTCACTACCTTCACCTATCATTGCCAATGTAGGACCGTTTACAACTCCGCCAGACGCAAGACCTAATATACTTTTAAATATACCACCAAATCCTCCTACTGCAGCCTTAGCAGCTGTACCTCCAGGAAGTAAAGATAAGATAGCTTGAAACGCTGCCGCTTTGATTGCCGCTGCTGCAATTTGTTTCGCTAAATCCATAAACATATTACCCAAAGCCTCTCCTAAACTCATACCTTGCTCCATTGAATTAAATAAATTCATAAATGAATTAGCAGCATAATTTGATAATGTGTCCGCTAATTGTAAGTTAGCATCTGTTTGTTGTTGAGTTAATAGAATATCCTTCGCCTTCTCCTCGTTTATCTTTTTTTGTTCCTCATAAAATCCACTTGTTTTACCTTGTAATGACTTGCCAAATTCACCAGTCATTGAATATTCTCCAAAGGCTTTAATTCCAGCTAATCTTTGTTTTTCTGCTTTTGCCTTATCTTCTGGCTTTTGCATTAATATAGGAGAACCAATTTCTTTTAATAATTCTTTTCTTCTTTGTATAGCTTGAAGTATTGCATTATTTTCACTTTTAAGATTTTGTGAAAAGTCTTTTAATGTATCTTGTGTAGTTTTATCTTTCTTATCTGGAGTAGAAAATTGCAATAATGTATCAACTGTTCTACCTAATGATGCTTTAGCCTTATCTATTTCTAATTTAGCATCTGCTAAAGGTTTTACATAAGTTGCTTTTAAAGCAGCCCTTAGTTGTTCTGTTGTTCTACCTGATTCTAAATCTTTTGTTGTAGCATATGTATTCGCAACAGCTTTATCTCTTTCTTGTAAAAGTTGCTTATATTTTGCGTTTGCTTCAGTTAAAGCATTAACGTAATTTCTTTCTTTACCTAATCCTTCTTGCTGAACTGCCGCTCTGTTATTTAAAGATTGTAAATATTTTTGATTATATGAATTTATATTTTTGACATCTAAGTCTTGTATTTCTGCACTTTCTGCATATAATTTTTTAAACTCTTTTAATGCATTTTGCCTTGTCTTTATGTCAAGATTAGTATTTGTTGCTTTCCCAACTAATATTGTACCTAATGTTTGACTTGATTGCGCTGCACCAACTATTTTAAATACATCCTCATTTAATTTTTTTAACTCCTCTCTTAAACCTTTTAACTTATCCTCTCCACCTTTAAATGCATTTCCTATTTGTTTTGAAAATGTAATTAATAAAGATGATGTAACACCTAATACAACTCCAAGACCAGCTGGACCAGCTAATCCATCTATCATTGCAGTTAATGCCTTTTTTGTCCCACCTTCAGTTTTTGCCAACTGTTGAAACGACTCAAGCATTGGGTTTAAGTTATTGGCAATACCAATAATTCCATATGGAGCATCTTGAGCAATTCTCGAAAAGTTAATAAGAGATTGAGTTGCATTTGCAGTACCTTTTGCTGCACTACCCATCTGGGTTTGTATATTACCAATTGTAGTGTTAAGGTTTTTTATTTGACTATTTAAATAGTTTATTTCCCCTACATTGGTAGCTTTTTTTAAGGCAGCTTGAAACTGATTAAGTAAATTTTGAGCCTTTTGTAGCGCACCTTGAAAATCTTGAGTGTTTGCTCCAATATTAATGCTTAAGTCTAATTGTTCTGCCATTTTTATTTATTTACTCCGTACAGTTTCAATGTTTGTGCTAACTCATCATCTGTTAGCATTTTTTTCTCCTCTACTGGTTCGTAATCGTCAATCTCTGGTATGTGCCAAAAATTCTTTAACGATTTTGGGCTTTTTTCAGATGTGCTACTTAGATATACAATATAGGCGAGGTTTCGTGTCCTCGCCCATTCGTTTAACTCTTGTTTCTCCTTCCCCATTACAATAATGGAAAAATCCTTCCAAGTCATCTCCCAAAACTCGCTTGGGCGTATATTACATTCGGCAGCCTTAACTAAAATATCATCCCAAGTCAGCCTCGTTAGACTTTTTTTTTTCCTCTTTAAGGTTTCCACTCACTGCAGTTACGGTATTTGTAATGATGTATTTAAAATACTCCAAAACTGGACCTTCTGCATTAAATAATCCACCTAATTCATCTAACCAGTCGCATACATCGTTTTCTGTATAATCAACTGTTTCTTTGTTGCTATTACAAGCAGATTTATAACCAGCATAAACCAACTTAATAATAGTATCTAAGTCTAAAGAACTGCCTCCTACTAATTGAAAATATTGGTCAATAGTTATGCCTTTGTCTTTACAAAACTCACGCATTGCCCATGTACCCCATTTTAAATTAATTGTTTTGTTGTTTAGTTCTAATTTATACATAGTGGTTTTTTAGGTTTTATACAGTTTCAGTTTGTGTTACTGGAGGTGCAAATACTACAAATGTTGCAGAAAATTTAACATCATCCTTATCATCTGCATTTACATCAAAGTTTGAAATCCAAACTTGACCGCTATATGTAATATCACCAGCAGCTGGAGTAGCTTTACCCATCTTCATTGAAAATACAGTTCTTGCAGCGTGAGCAGCATATAACTGTTGGTAGCTATCTTTTGCTGGAGTTCCAGTTTCGTCAATTGCAAAACCTTCACACTCAAAAGATTGAGTAAAAGATGGTCCAGGTTGGAACTGGTCGCCACATTTAGAAGTTGC
>JBIICJ010000037.1:0-16428 GCA_044238965.1 Micavibrio sp.
TACGGTAACTTGGCGTCCCCATGAACGACCATGAGCCCATCCATTTTGACGAAGGTAATTTGCCGCCGATGCAAAGGCATCGATACGCGTTGTCCAAATATCTTTGTGACCATCGCTGTTATAATCAACGGCAAAATTTTGCCAACTTGTCGGCATAAATTGTACCTGCCCCATGGCACCCGCCCATGAACCTTTGAATTCCGCACGGTCAATATGTCCGCCTTGCAAAATTTTCAATGCTTTGATGGCTTCGTCTTTGAAATAAGCCCCGCGGCGACCATCATATGCCAATGTTGCCAAAGCGGATAAGATATCAAATCCGCCTGTGTTCTTGCCATAGCTAGTTTCCATGCCCCACAACGCCACAATATATTCTGCCTGAACGCCGTAACGATTTTCGATGTCACGCAATACTGAACGATATTGATCAAAATGGTCACGCCCCTGTGCCACGCGCGATGCTGTAAATGTTTTTGATTGATATTCATCAAAACCGATCTTATGTTCGGGTTGTTTGCGGTCTAATTCGATCACACGCGGAATATATGAAATACGCGCGGCTTCGCGATCAAATACATCCGCGCTTACGCCCGCCCGCAAGGCCGATGCGCGAAAATCAGAATTCACCCATTGCAAAAAATCACGAGGCGATGATGTTTGTGACGCTACATTAACTGGTTTGTAAGTTTCAGCGCGGGATTGAACAGGCGCGTGCGCCACACTACCCATACAAATGGCGATACCAAACACACACGACAACGTAAATCGCGACCAACGCATTATGAAATCCTTCCCGTCAATTTATAGGCCATGATACCGATCATTTCCCTGACAACAATGCTTAACTTTAGGTAATTCCCAAGAATATTGGGCAGTGCGAACCACTTGAACTCATCATCTTCTAAATAATTGGTGGGGTGCGGAATAACGTTCCATCCCTGACTTTCAAAAACCTTAACTGATCGTACCATATGAAAGCCCGATGTGACCAATATCCATCGACCTTTTTGTTTGAAACCCATAACCGAAAGCTCACGCGCATTCTCATATGTGTTGCGTGATTTGCCTTCAAAAACAAAACGATATGGATCGATATTCATTTTTTGCATTAATATTTTTACTTGTTCTGCCTCAGTTTGATGAGGGTGATTGATTGACCCCGCCCCGCCCGTAAATATCACAGGCTTATCAGCAAAACGATATGACAATGAAATGCCATCGATCAATCGTTCGGCGGCAATCGATAATTGCGGCTGTTTTCCGCCTGCTATCGACGTATCTACATCCACCGCGCCGCCCAGAACAATTATGCCCGCAATATCTGATTCGTTTATCTGGGATATATCAGGCAATGGGTAAACGCGCTCTAATTTATGCAACGCATACGCCCCCACAGGAACGATGGAAAAAAACAACAAAATGGCTACCAAAATACGCGTCGCCCGCCATGATTTTATGATCACAGCAACGCCCAACGCCAGTAACAGGAAATGAAGCGGTTGCAGAACCGCCCAGATAATTTTTGATAAAAGAAACATCACGTTATTTATATTTCAAAATAACGTGATTCGATATGAAATATATTTACAGCGGTGCTGGCAACTGACCGTTAGGCAAAATATACGGCTGATTTGCGAGTGTAAAACGGTCGGTTAATCTCACGACATGTACGAAATGTGATTGATCCTCACAAAATGTAATATCGTGACAAACAGGTTTTTCATCATTTGGCATAGGGAATGCGTACACATTACCGAAATTATACGCGCCTTCAATACGTGGTGCATTTGGATCGGTGCCATAACCCCATTTGTGTAATGAACCCATAAATAAATCTGCCTCGGCTAGGGTATCATATAAAAATGTCGGCGTATCTTCATCATAAAACAAAACCACAACATGACGATCGGGAAATGCTTCGGCCAATGGTAACGCCACTTTATATGCACGATCTTGTTCAATTTCCACTTGTGCACGATCTTCGTCATTCCAATTTTTTTGATCAGCAATATTTTGCATGCTTGCGTTGGAATTAATGGCAATTACAAACACGTCATCTTTACCGCATACACGATCATTGAGATATTCAAACCCTGCCAAGGTTGTCGGCACAATTTTTTCGGCGGGTAACATATATGTCCCATTTGTGAAATGTAATTGACGACCGCGCATCAAAGGTGATTGAAAGAAATCAACAATTATCTCTCTATCCGCGGTGAATAATTCGTGCAAATTATCGCTGTCTTTGTGTTCTTGGTTCATGATTACATCCTCTAACGCAGTGAGATTTATATTTTGCAAGGCTGACTTAGCAGTTATGGCATATAAAAAGCAAGGGAATTTTGTGTAATTTATGCATAATGGCTTGAAATCTAAAAATATTGCCATTATAAAGTCGATCACCGCACACTTGGAATACGGAGAGGTGGTCGAGCGGTTGATGGCTCCGGTCTTGAAAACCGGCGTAGGTGAAAGCCTACCGTGGGTTCGAATCCCACCCTCTCCGCCATATTGAAAAAGCCTCGTTTGGGGCTTTTTCAATATGTGCGATAAAAGAGAGGGTGCGGTGAACGAACCCATGTTCGACAATTTTATTAGCGAGCATAGCGAACTTAGAAAATTGCAACTTTTGCCACAGGCAAAAGTAATCTCACTGCTTCATTTTTAAAAAAATCTAATTCTGAGAAAAAGCATAAAGTTTTATATAAATATCATCAATTTCATTCTGAGACAGAAAATTGGCCTCACTCTCAAAAAATATTTTTTGAACTGTGCAAAATACTTGACGACGCTGAACAACGTAAACATTACTACTCTGTAAACTTATATCTTTCAATGTGCACTCATCAGAAAAAACAATAATTGAATTTATCCGCATGTTATCACCAATAATACGCTTTAAGTACCTTATATGCCCAGCATTCTGCATTATTGGATTATAAAACTTCACTTTATGACTGCGACCTCTTCCTACAGGAAATGTTTGCGTCCAATTTTTATTAATTTCATTACCAAATATCCAACCACTGTAATTCTTACTTTCAAATACTAATATACCTCTAGTACAAATTAAAATAAGATCAATTTCAGTAGTTTCAGTTCCATTTTTAGGAATACGAATATTAAATAAAAATTTTCCGCCATCGAACTCGAAAGTACGTAAGTTCATATAAGTTAAATATTCTCCTAGTTTTCCCTTATCTTCACCAAGAGAAGAATATGAATTATTGGTAATTTTGTAATACGAAGTTTCTTTATATTTTTTTATGTTTCGGATATGAAACAAAGCTAAAGCAGCACAAGATATAAAGATAAAAAGAATTAGTTCCACTCTAAGCTCCTATTTTCTTAAACCCAACCCCCGCACTCAATGTAACCAACCACGCCGCCATTAATGTCATTCCGCCTGCGGGTGCGGCCATCACCAATGCGTTATTTCCTATTATGATTGTTGTGTAAATCGCACCGCAAAATAATATTGTGCCGATGACAAATAACCATCCCGCCCATTGTAATCGTCTACGCCCGTTAAATTCGGGGGTGATCAATTTCGTTAACGCCAATGCCACAATCACGACCGCATGAATTAAATGATATTGCAACGCGACCGAAATGGAATGAAATGCGTTTTCTTCGAGTGCAAATTTTAAGTGATGTTCGGCGTACGCGCCCATAGCAATTGCGGTGAAACCCAACAATGCGCCGCACATTAACAACGGATTTTCAATTTTAATGATCATAAAGCTTTCCTTATTTTCAATTTTGTAAAGATTATCATATATCAAAACCAAAACACATACTTCATACGCATTGTTTTTTCAGAAAATCAATCTAGCTTAATATTGATATAAAAAAGTGGGGAGCCATGAGGATCAAAAAAATGACAATCGCATTAACTGTAGGCGTTATCATTATCATCGGCGCCATGTTATGGGGACCAATGGTCAGCAACGTTGAACAAGCCAAATATAAAGTCATTAGCGCAGAGAAAAACGATATCGAAATTCGTGATTATGCCCCCATGATTATTGCCGAAACAACCGTAGTTGGGGAACGTGAGATTGCCATTAACGAAGGGTTTCGATTATTGGCTGATTATATTTTTGGGAATAATACATCAAAAGATAAATTGGCTATGACGGCGCCTGTTATTCAAAAAACAAATGAAAAAATATCGATGACAGCGCCTGTGACTCAACAAGGGAATAATAATGAATGGGTTGTGCGCTTTGTAATGCCATCACAATATACAATGGATACATTGCCAAAACCCAATAATGATAGAATAAAATTAAGCGAAATGGCTGGCGTACGTTATGCTGTCATTCGATTTGCAGGCCTCGGAACAAGGAAAAATCTTTCGGAGCATGAAGCTGATTTAAAAGCATTTATTGATAAGAAAGGTTTGCAAGGCATATCTGCGCCAACCTATGCTTTCTTTAATCCGCCATGGACAATCCCATTTCTGCGCCGTAATGAAATTATGGTGGAAATAAAAAATTGAATTTAAATCCAATTGATGGGCGCGCGATGATGGGCCGTTAAATAATCATTCGTTTGTTTAAAATGCCCGCAACCTATGAACCCGCGATGCGCCGATAAGGGCGATGGATGCGGCGCGGTTAATACCAAATGCCGCGCGCGGTCGATAAAGGCGCCTTTTTTCTGGGCATAACTGCCCCACAACAAAAACACAACATGATCATGTTTATCATTCACCGCGCGAATAATCGCATCGGTAAAATCTTCCCATCCTTTGTTTTGATGTGATCCTGCCATATTTTCGCGCACGGTTAATGTCGCATTGAGTAATAAAACGCCTTGTTCCGCCCACGGCGTTAAATCACCGCCGCGTGGACACGTGCCATATTCACGTACCAATTCTTTGTAAATATTTTGCAAACTGGGCGGTAATTTGATGCTATTACGCACCGAAAACGATAAACCATGTGCCTGCCCCGCGCCATGATATGGGTCTTGCCCCAATAACACCACGCGTACATTTTCAAAATGCGTTGTGTTCATCGCATTAAAAATATGATCGCCCGCGGGAAAGATGGTTTGCCCATTTGTTTTTTCATCAATCAGAAATTGTTTTAATGATTTCATATAGGGTTTATCAAATTCATCCCCAATCACCGATACCCATGATGGATGAAGTTTGATATTTGATTCTGCCATGATCACACCCTTTATGGTTTAATATGAATGGGCGTACCAGGTTTGATCAGATCGTATAATTCTTTGCTTTCTAAATTTTTGACGGCGATACATCCATCGGTCCAATCATAATAATTGGCACGTTTGTAACCTTTCCATCCATCTTCGAAACCATGAATACCAACATGGCCACCTGGGCGCACGCCACGCGCCTTTGCGCTCGCGACATCTTGTTCGTTTGGATAAGAGATATGAAGGAAATATTGGTATTTGTTACTTTTGTGTTTTCTATCGATTGTATATAATCCCTCGGGTGTACGCTCATCGCCTTCTTGTTGTTTATGTCCCACAGGGTTTAATCCCATTGCCATGATGCGATAATGTTTTACCGCGCGCCCACGTTCCCAAATCGTCATTAAACGATCTGACTTATCAACTGTTATCATATCAATTTGATGACCTGCGCGTACGAGTGGACTGACATAATTGTCTAAATTTGATCCGCAGGATGTCAGGAAAAGTAACGCAATAACCGCAATAAATAATCTCATTTTAAATGAACTCTATCCGCCAATGGCTTGCTTAATTGTATTGATTAATTTATCAAAATTCACAGGTTTTTCGAGATACGCTGTGGGTTCTAAATGCGATACCGAATGACGATCGCGTGGGTCAGCCAAAGCGGTTAGAAAAATAAACGGCAAAGTTGAATATTGTGGATATACGCCACGAATACGTTCCAGTAATTCATAACCCGACATCAGTGGCATAGCGCGATCACATAAAATTAAATCTGGTTCAATGGTTTGCAACATATCCAAACCTTCACGGCCATTTTGTGCGGTAACAACGCGATACCCATTCGCCGATAATTCATCACTTAAAATTGCGGCTAATTCTTTTTCATCTTCGACGATTAAAATTGTTTTTTGCATGACCTTGTTCTTTGGGTTACAAATTATTTTTTTATGATTGCGGGAAACTTGATGCAGGGAATGTCACAGTAAAACATGACCCTTGCCCCACGTCGCTTTCTACACGAATCATTCCATTGTGCAATTTCATCAGGTCAGCGACAAGTGATAATCCAACCCCTGACCCCACAATTCCACTAGAGGTTGTGGCACGGAAAAATCGTTCAAATACATGGGGAATTTCACTTTGCGGAATACCGACACCGTTATCTTTGACACTGATTATCATATTACCTACTTCATCAATATACCCATGCACATGAATATGAGGCGATTTTGGAGAATATTTGACGGCATTGGATAATAAATTACTCAAGATAATCGTCATAACTTTTTTGTCCATTAATAATTGTGGCGGCAAAGAATGAATGTCACGATCAATGATTAACGATCCCGATAAATTGACATGCTCCTCACATAATTCATCGATTAATTCGATCAAAGAAAATCTCTCGGGGCGTAATTCCAAACGGCCTGTGCGCAATAAACTGGACGATAAAACTGCCTCCATCATATTAATCAAACGCGATACAGCACTGCGAATTGTTTTGGCGCGTGCCTTAATTTCTTCTTTGGTTGTTGTATCCAAACGGCGTTGTAATAATTGTGCATTACCATCAACAATTGTTAATGGTGTACGGAATTCATGGCTGACCATTGCAATAAATTGTTTTTGCAATGCACTGGCTTCTTGTTCTTTTTCTAATGCTTCTTGTAAATCTGCTTGCTGCTTGGCTAATTTTTCTTCTTGATGTTTATAAACTGTTACATCTGTTGTTGAAATAATTGTACCTTGATTATCAGGTAAAGGCGTTGCCACCATACGATAAATACGCCCATTATTATGAGAAAATTCATATGTACCGCGCATACGGATCCAAAAATCTTTGATCTCATCGTAACGCATATCGGATGGATCAAGCTTCATTTCACGCGCAATAGCCTCAAACGCACGTTGCACAGGAATTCCACGTGAGAAAAATTGAATGCTATCTTGAAACACGCGGTGATAATAATCACTGACAAAGAAAATACGTTTTTGATTATCAAAAACAATGAATGCATCCGCACTCGCCGATAAAAATGCCTTGAATGATTTATATTCATCTTCTTGGATACGCGCCTCAAGACGGCGCACGCCGCGGCGAATTTTATGAATCAAAACACGGTGGAATTCGGGAAGATCTAAAATCTCGCGATTAAAAATCATATCAAAACTTTGTGACATGACATGAAGCCGCGCGCGAATTTCGGGCTCTTCCGTAATCGCCACAACATCGGCAACCACGCCATCCATATTTGATAATTTGTCTGCCAGACCGATTTTAGGGTCATCGGGAGCGTTAATTTTGATAAAGATAAGGGCGCTATTATAAGCAGTTGCTAATAAATCATCTTCGCTTTCGGGCGTTAATAATTGGACATCTTGCCCCGCGATCAACCCCCAAATGATTTTGGCCAGTTCCTTTCCCTCACCTGCATCACCATATATAGTGACGGCAGGAAGGTCTTTTTTCCGCAGATTAATGGGCACATGAAGGTCATTTGGCGCGTTTAACATATGAAATATCCAGACTCCGCTTGACATTCGGGACGGAAACCCTTTATAAGGCGATACCAAAACCAGAAAAAGACTGGAAAGATATCGGAATTGTTCCGTTATTTTATTCAGAATTTGACTTTAGAATCAAGAGGTTAAAAATGTTTGCAATTATTAAAACAGGCGGCAAGCAATATAAAGTCGCCAAAGACGTTAAGATTACCGTTGAAAAACTCGAAGGTAATGCTGGCGATAAAGTAACACTCTCCGAAGTTTTGCTTGTATCTGATGGCTCAAAAACATCTGTGGGCGCACCTGTTGTTGCAGGCGCAACTGTTACCGCAGAAGTTGTAGCTCAAACACGCGATGAAAAAGTGATCATTTTCAAAAAACGTCGTCGTCAAAACTCACGTCGTAAAAACGGTCATCGTCAACACAAGACTGTTTTGAAAATCATCGACATCAAAGCAGCATAAGATAAGGAGAACAAGAAATGGCACATAAAAAAGCTGGTGGTAGTTCAAGAAACGGTCGCGATTCAAACGCACAACGATTGGGCGTAAAACGTTTCGGCGGCCAAGACGTATTGGCGGGTAATATTATCGTTCGTCAACGCGGTACAAAATTCAAACCTGGTAAAAATGTTGGTATTGGTAAAGATCACACCATTTTTGCTTTGGTTGACGGGAAAGTTCTTTTCTCACGTCAAGCCAACAATGTTCCTGTGGTTCATATCGTTCCTGCGAATGCCAATGGAACAAATGTTACCCAAGCCGCAGAATAAGGTTTAAACACTATTTCAAAAAGGGCGGGATTTTTAAGAATTCCGTCCTTTTTTATTGTTAAAATTGGATATAAATGAAATTTTTAGATCAGGCAAAAATATTTGTAAAAAGTGGCGACGGCGGTGCTGGATGCGTCAGTTTTCGCCGTGAAAAATTTATTGAATATGGCGGGCCTGATGGTGGCAATGGCGGCAAAGGCGGCGATATTTATTTTCAATGCGTTGCCGATCTCAATACATTAATTGATTTTCGTTACACCCAACATTTCAAAGCCAAAAATGGTATGCATGGCATGGGTCGTAACCGTACGGGTGCGGGTGGTGACGATATCATCATCAAAGTTCCCGTTGGTACCGAAGTGTTGACCGACGATATGGAAGTTGTGTTGGCGGATTTTACCAAAGTTGGAGACAAAGTTTTATTTCTTCGTGGCGGTGATGGTGGATTTGGCAATGCCCATTACAAAAGCCCGACCAACCAAGCCCCAAGTAACGCGAGCCCTGGATGGCCCGGCAAAGAAATGGATTTATGGTTGCGGTTAAAATTAATTGCTGATGCGGGTATTGTTGGCCTGCCGAACGCAGGCAAATCAACATTCCTTGCCGCCTGCTCTGCCGCAAAACCCAAAATTGCTGATTATCCATTTACAACGCTTCATCCTAATTTGGGCGTTGTGAAGGTTGATAACCGTGACTTCGTGCTCGCCGACATCCCTGGTCTCATCGAAGGCGCGAGCGAAGGCATTGGTTTGGGTGATCGATTCTTAGGTCACGTGGAACGCACCGCCGTATTGCTTCATTTAATTGACTCAACGGCTGAAAACCCGCTTGAATCTTACCACATTATTCGCGGGGAATTAGAAGCCTATGGCGAAGGTTTGGGCGAAAAAGACGAAATCATCGCTCTTAATAAATCCGATGCGGTTGATGATGAACGCATGACCGAAATTTTGGATGAATTTGAGAATGAGATTGGTATCCGCCCCTACGTGATTTCGGCGGTATCTGGTGCAAATGTACGCCCTATCCTCTTTAAACTACTTGAAAAGATTGATGCTGAACGCCACAATCGTGTTGATGACACAGACAGCTTCTCAGACAATAATTCCGACCGCGATTGATTTAATCAATCATTCCAAACGCATTGTGATCAAAATTGGATCATCATTATTGATCGATACCGATACAGGCGCGCCAAAATTATCGTGGCTTCATTCATTCGCCGATGATGTGATCACTCTACACAACGCAGGGAAAGAAATTGCGATTGTAAGTTCGGGCGCAATTGGCCTCGGGCGTAAATATGTTGGCATTGATTATACAACGCCGTCAAAAGATATTCCGCTTGATTTAAAACAAGCCGCCGCTGCCGTCGGACAAATTCATTTGGCACAATTATTTCAACAAGTTTTCTCATCACACGGTATAACGGTTGCACAAATTTTACTGCGCCCACAAGACACTGAAGACCGTGAATCACATTTAAATGCGCGCGCGACATTCGGCGCGTTATTGTCCAAACGTATTATTCCAATTATCAATGAAAATGACACAACCGCCACTGCCGAAATTCAATATGGCGGGAATGATCCGCTTTCTGCGCGTGTATCGCAAATGATCGGCGCGGATACATTATTAATTTTATCTACTACAGATGGGCTTTACACCGATGACCCACGTGTGAATGAAAATGCCAAACATATTCCCTTTGTCGAAGGCATTGATAATACCATTCTCGCTCTCGCCAAAGAACCATTGCGGGGGATCAGCACAGGCGGCATGAAAAGCAAAATTGAATCGGCGCGTATTGCAGTGAACGCAGGATCGCACGTTATTATTACCAATGGATTGCATCATAATCCCGTCAAAAATATTGGCACGAATACAATTATTTTATCGCAAGATAAACCCCAAACGGCGCGCAAAAAATGGATCTTGGCTCACGTTACCGCCAATGCATCGGTGACATTAGATGATGGCGCGGTAAACGCGCTTCGCGGCGGAAAAAGTTTACTCCCCGCAGGGATCACGTCTATTTCAGGTCAATTTGAATCAGGAGATGCGGTGAAAATTGTTAACGGCAAGAATGAACTCATCGCCGTTGGTTTAACAAATTATAATTCATTCGACACGCAAAAAATCAAAGGCGTGAAATCATCTGAAATTACAGCTATTTTGGGCATGGAAGGCCGTGACGAATTTATTCATCGTGATAACCTTAGCATGATGGATTGATCTCAAATGCCTGATTTTACGCCCGAAAACACCATTCAACACAATATTGTTATTGGTATTGATGAGGCTGGTCGCGGCCCACTCGCAGGACCTGTTGTCGCGGCGTGTGCATATATTCCGCATGATATTCGCCATCATCCTGTGTGGCGTGATGTGAATGACAGTAAAAAAATGACTGCCATAAAACGTGATATCGTGTTTGAAATTATCACAAAATTAATTCCATATGGCGTTGGCATTGTTGATGCACGTGACATTGATCGCATTAATATTTTGCAAGCCACATTTGAAGCGATGCGTCGTTCCGTGTGCGATATGAATGAAAAATTTTCAATCACGCCTGATCATGCGATTTTAGATGGCAATCGCACACCCAAAGAATTTCCCTGCGCGTGTTCGTATCTGATCAAGGGCGATTCCCTCTCCACATCCATTGCCGCCGCATCAATTATTGCAAAGGTCACGCGTGACCGCATCATGACCCAATTGCATGAAACTTACCCCTATTATGGATGGGCGGGAAATGCGGGGTACGGCACGCCCGACCATCTCAAAGCCCTTGAAACCCATGGGTTTTGCGCCGAACACCGCCAAAGTTTCGCCCCCATCAAATTTATGGTTGCTAAGGCATCATAATTTTCTTGCTGTTTTATTATGTATATATTAGAAGTTGTTCATAGAGGACTTGTTTATGAGTTGTGCCGATAAAAAAACTTCCGATATCAAACTTCGCATTTTTGATTTTGACGGGACTATTTATCCCAATCCCGATATTTTAAATGATCACGTATATAGACAATTATTCAAAAGCCTAAGATGCAAACGTGTCAAAGGGTTGACTTTGAATCAGGTCAAGGAATTGGGGTTAATATCATACAAAGCAAATGGACATAGCGCCGTAGGACTTGCCGAGTCTTTTAACATGATTATGCACGAACTTTATGACGATTATCATCGACGATTAAATCCTAATATTATTACCACAACAAAAAAAGATCATGAACGCATGAGATCTTTTTGTAACTATGCTTTGTCAATTGGTGAAAATGTACGTAATTGTATTTTAACACATTCAACAGTCGATTGGACATTCCCCGCTCTAGCTTTATTAAATAACAACAAAGGCGTTCGACAATTAAGTAAAGTATTTAGCTCAAAAGCAGGAAATATTTTCACAGCTGAAGATTATCGCTTTGCAGATTCATCAGGAAATATTACACAATATTTAAAATCAGGAAGTTTTATTCCGTTTCTAACTGTATGTGCCGAAATGGATACTGATCCGCGCGAATGCGCCATGGTTGAAGATAGCCTTTCAAATTTAAAAATTGCAAAAATGTTAGGCATGCAAACCATTTTCACTCATCACGGAAAACCAATCGATACTTTGCCTGATTATGTGGATTATCAAATTGACGATATTGGAGACATGTCGTCAATTCCACTCGCGCACGACGTCAGCGCTGATGAAGGATTTAATGATTTTATTGATCGTTTAATGGATAAAGCACGAGAAACCTTAGCAAAAGATAGCCCCCGTCGCGTCGTTGATTGCGATCAATTTCCCGCCCCTAGAAGCCTATAATTTACGTCTTTGATTCCATATTAAGACTCCATTCCAAGTAATTGATTCAAATTATGGAATCGCATTTTTATGCTTGACGGATTCGTCCAAATGAATCATGATTCTTGTCACTGGTTCATCAAAGGAAATTTAAATGTCGAGTCAAAAAACAAAGAAATCCACAGATATCCTGAGCAAATTTAAGAATAAAATTCTCAAAGGCGATTGCGTTAGCAATATGAAAAAAATCCCTGCGGGTTCCGTAGACATGATTTTTGCCGACCCCCCGTATAATTTACAACTCAAGGGCGATCTACACCGCCCCGATTCCTCCAAAGTGGATGCGTGCGATGACCATTGGGATCAATTCGGATCGTACGGCGAATATGATAAATTTACGCGTGAATGGCTCACCGCTGCTCGTGATGCGTTAAAAGATGATGGCACGATTTGGGTCATTGGCTCTTATCATAATATTTTTCGCGTCGGCGCAATCATGCAAGATTTAGGTTTCTGGATTTTGAATGATGTGATTTGGCGTAAAACAAACCCAATGCCAAATTTCCGCGGGCGTAGATTTACCAACGCGCATGAAACGATGATCTGGGCCTCGAAATCAGAGAATAGCAAATATCGCTTTAATTATGAGCAAATGAAATCATTGAACGAAGATTTACAAATGCGTAGTGACTGGACATTGCCAATTTGCAGCGGCGCAGAGCGTTTAAAAAATGATGATGGTGAAAAAGGTCATACAACACAAAAGCCTGAGGCTTTGTTATACCGTGTGATCATGTCATCAACACAAAAAGATGATATTATTTTAGATCCGTTTTTTGGGTCTGGTACCACAGGTGCAGTTGCTAAAAAATTAGGTCGTCATTTTATCGGATGTGAACGCGAGGATGATTATATTAAACTTGCTACCAAACGCATCAACGCCATTGAAACCATCTCTGATGACGATATCTTACATCGCCCCAGCAAACGCGAAGAACCCCGCATTCCATTTGGTTGGTTGGTTGAACGTGGCTTACTCAAACCAGGTGCCGTTTTAACTGATGGATCAAAGAAAATTTCCGCTAAAGTTGCCGCTGATGGATCGGTGATGCTCAATAAAAACGGTGATACATATCGCGGGTCAATTCATAAAGTTGGCGCTGCTATTCAAGATGCGCCTTCATGCAATGGGTGGACATATTGGCATTACGCCGAAGGGAAACGTACGTTCCCGATTGATAAATTACGTCAGAAAATTCGCGATGAGATGTTGACACGCCCAACCACATTGCAATAAACATGTGGCATGGAAACATGCACAAAAATTTTTATCGAAGATTTTAACGTTGATGCCTATCTGGGTATTTACGAAGGCGACGATAAAATAAAAACAAAATTATCGGCTACAATCGAAGTATGGACAAGCATTGATGCCGTTACATTAGACCGCATCGAATCTACCATTTCATACGAAATTTTGGCTGATATAGTGCGCGCGTCCACCCATAAACATTATCATTTATTGGAATATTTGGCTGAACATTATTTTGCGGAAATTTTTAAGGAACCACGTGCATTAAAAGCGCGTATAAAACTCATCAAACCTAAAATGTTTCCCGAAGGTTTATGTGGTATTGATTGGGTCAGAGAACGCCCTCAATAATTTTGTTCATATAATTTGATCATCTGATCGCGATCACCATAAACGGTTATACTTTCGATCTGACCATAAAATATGGCCAGCGATGAATCCTTTTCACCTGTTTTTTCTAACAAGCGATCCAATTTTACGCGGAACTTAAGATAGGCAGGACGACCCTCTCGCGTATCGATCTGGTTTTCAGTAAGATAATCTACATATTGTTGCGCCACTTGCTGGTTAGACGGAATTAACATTAATGAAAACGGACGATCAATAGATAAAGCAGCATTTATTGGCATTATTGAGGAATCATAATCTTTTAAACTTACGCAATTATTGTATGAGAACGTATTATTCGTAATCTGAATTTTTGATACATTGGGAATAATAAATTTTTCGTCCAATAAAAATCCACCTCTGGTAAAATCATATTCTTTGAGCATAACAGGTTGGACAAATTCAAAACGTCTTGAAAATGAATCCTTATGTTTTTTTAAAGAGTCTTGAGTAGCAATACGAATTTTTGCCCACTCAAATTCATTGGTACGAAATTGTTTATATAAAGAACATTCAGTCACAGCCAGATATTGATCTAAATGCTCTGGCTTTGCAGTGTCTAATACACCAAGATTTGTGTAAACTTTCATTAAGTTTTCTAAATTCGATGGAACATAAGATTGATCAATCACCATTGTTGTTGGCGCGCCCGCCGCAGGTAATAAACGATTTAATTCGCGCGATATATCATCATTTGCCATCGCGGAAATTGGGGCTATCAAAATTGCAACGAATAAAAATTTATGTATGGTCTTGCGCATGGGTATATACCTTTAAAACTTTTTTATAAAGGCTCGGAAGCCCTAATTTAACTATATCATCTGCCGTCACAAAACGACCAGAGTTTTTATATGGTTTCATATCACTCTTTGTGACCAATTTTGACCACACATCTAAATTCAATTCAAAATGGGAAAATACATGTTTTATATGGCCAATTTTCTGCGCAGTTTTTTCGTTAAATTCATGCCCTACGCCTTTATGATCCCAATCGGATGACGGGAAACCATCCATTCCGCCCAGCATGCGCTTATCATCCCTCTGCTCCACCCATATATCGCCCGCGCGGGTGTAATATATGATGGCATATCCGTTACGTTTTTTTGTAGCCTTTTTAGGTTGTTTTAAAGGATATGTTTCAGCTTCTTTATCAAATGCCACTGCGCAAAATTTGTTGATGGGACATATATCACATTTCGGATTTTTCGGTGTGCAAATGGTCGCCCCTAAATCCATCAACGCTTGCGCCATTTCGGCGGGATGTTGATCATCCTTGTAAATCAATTCTGCACGTTGCTTGATAATCGGTTTTGATGCGGGAAGAAATTCTTGAATCTTAAAGACGCGCGATGTAATACGTTCGATATTTCCATCCACCACCACGGCCTGTTTATTAAACGCAATCGCGCGGATCGCAGCGGCGGTATATGGCCCCACCCCTTTTAATGATAATAATGTTTTTTCATCATCAGGGAATTTTTTATTATGGTCATGACAAATTTGTTTGGCGCAGGCGATCAAATTTCGTGCACGCGCATAATATCCCAATCCCGCCCAAGCATTCATCACATCACGATCGTTAGCACTCGCTAAATCATCGATTTTTGGCCATATTTTGGTAAATTTTTGAAAATACGGAATAACAGTTGCCACGACCGTTTGTTGCAACATGATTTCCGATAACCAGACATGATAAGGGTTTGCTCGTAATGGATTTTTGGCGCGCCACGGCAAAACACGTTGGTTTTTGCGATACCATGCCAATAATGATTCTTGAAACGCGGCGAATTGAAATTTTTTCATGGTGATTTAAGCATCATTGTTATAGGCTTTGGTTTATGTCCGATTTAAAACCATTATCACATGGCGTGGCCAATATCACCCGACAAAGTTTTGCAAAAAAATTTGTAGCATTGTCACGCATATTGGAACATTGGCCTGATATCATCGGTAAAGAATTTGCATCCATCGCACAACCGCAAAAATTATCGTACCGCAAACCCAAAACCAAAGACGATAAACCTGAGGCCACTTTACACATCATGGCGAACCCGTCGGATGCGACATCACTCCATTATCAATCTGATTTGATTTTAGAGAGAATCAACCAAATTTTTGGCGACAGATGGGTCACAAAAGTAAAATTTGAAGCGGTTTCGAGTCATGTAAGCCCCCTATCCCTTGATCGTCCAATGTCTTCAATTCCGCCAAAACCACTCAGCCCCGCCGCTCAAATGCGATTAAATGACGTGCTTGAGGATATTTCTGACCCCGAATTGCGGTTAAGGCTTGAAAAGCTAGGGCAAGGCGTATTAAGAAAACAACCACAAGATTGATTCAAAACTAAAAATCGTAAGGAATTCCATAATATGAAAGTCAACGCCATCACCCTGCGCAAAGGTCACGTGCTTGAATATAACGGCAAATTGATGCTCGTCACTCATTCGGAAATTATGCAACCTGGTAAAGGCG
>JBIICJ010000067.1:0-8507 GCA_044238965.1 Micavibrio sp.
TATTAAATCAGGCAACAAAGATAACGTCCGTTTTCGTACTCAAGAAGTTGTGGAACGTGCGCGTTTGGAACAAGAAGATTACCAATATCTTTTCAATGATGGTGAAAATTATACATTCATGCACCAAGCGTCATTTGAACAATTAAACGTACCGCAAGAAATTATTGGCTCACCTGGTTATGAGTTTTTACAAGAAGGTATGCAAGTCATCATCGAAACACATGAAGGTACACCTTTATCGGTTGAGTTGCCGCAACATGTAACATGCACAATCGTTGAATCAGAACCCGTGGTCAAAGGTCAAACCGCTTCGTCATCATATAAGCCTGCTATTCTTGATAATGGCTTGCGCGTGATGGTGCCGCCTTTTGTTGAATCAGGCACACGCATTGTGGTGAAAACCGAAGACGCATCATACGTTGAACGCGCGAAGGATTAATTTTTAAATGGCTTTTACATCTCCTGTTTTAACAATGATGATGCGTGCGGCCGAAAAGGCATCACGTTCACTCATTCGCGACTTTAACGAAGTCGAACATTTGCAAGTATCACGCAAAGGCCCAGGGGATTTCGTATCTGCTGCCGATAAACGCGCCGAAGAAATAATTTATAACGAATTATCAAAGGCACGTCCCGATTTTGGTTTCTTAATGGAAGAAAATGGTGAGATCACAGGGCGTGGTGGTGAATTCCGCTTTATCATTGATCCGCTTGATGGCACAACCAATTTCTTACACGGTATTCCCCAATGGTGCATTACGATTGCACTTGAAAAAAAGAATGCGGATGGATCTTTGGAAATTGTATCAGGTTTAGTGTTTGACCCGATTAAAAATGAAATGTTCTTTGCCGAAAAAGGTACAGGTGCATTCCTACAACGCAAACGTTTGCGCGTATCTGCCCGTGATGATTTAAGCCTGTCTGTGATTGGTGGCGGTGATTGCGTACGTCGTGATGCAACATTGAAAAACGCGTTAACGGAATCTTTGAGCAAAATTATTAATGTCACCGCAGGATATCGTCGTTTAGGCTCTGCTGCACTTGATTTATCTTATGTGGCAGCTGGCCGATTGGATGCATTTTGGGAAATGCGTTTATCACCATGGGATTGCGCGGCGGGCACATTAATTGTGCGCGAGGCAGGCGGAAAAGTTGAAAGCCTCAAAGGGGATGTAAATCCTGTTTATGCCGATGTTTTATTAGCATCAAACATTACTTTGCACGAACAGGTAAAATCATTATTGACTGTCGCCTAAGCCATTCTTGGCAGTGTTTTTGTTTCATGCTATGAATTGATTATCATGAATAAATTTCGATTCCTTCTTTGTTTTTTTATTGTCGCCTCTGTGCCATCATTTGCGCAAACGGAATCAAATTATACACCGCCGCCAATGTTCGGCACGCCCGTGATCACACCACAACCACAGCCAACTCCAGCCCCTACACCTGCGCCAACTGTTCAACCGCCTATCATTTCACCACCCGCACCTGTGGCGACGAATAAACCAATATCAATAATACCAACTATAGAAACACCGCCTGTGCAAAACCCAGTGGTTACAAAACCTGTTCAACCACCCTATGTGGCTCAACAAAATGCGCAACAACCAACTGCACCGATACAACTTGAACCACAAACAGCAGTGCCGCCTGTGACAGTTACACCAACGACTGCCACTCCTATTGTTGTTCCTGCTTCCCCAGAAGAGCCACCTAAAAAAGTGGTACAGCCCATTCCTCAACAAACAAAATCAGCCCCTGTAAAATCAGCATCACCAGAAGATTTATTAGATCATCCTGTCACGGCGACACCGTCCCCTAATACAATTGATCCTTTGATGGCATCACAAATTGCCAAAAGCAAAATGCCAAAACCAAAAGATGGTGAAACTATTGATGATACGGGCGTTGATCCATCAAAAGTGCGTTATCCAAATAAAAAATCTGTTACGCCTATAAAGCCAGCAAAACCAATTGTTGAAACCACACCAAAGACAAACGAAAAACCAAAAACAAAGTCAAAAGATATAACAACCGAACAACAAAAAATGCCTGTGGTAACAACAAAGAAAGTCGATGAATTATCACTCGCGCCCATGGCGGATGTAAAAAATTCTCCTGCACCTACCGATAAACCAAAGGTAACATCTACTCCCACAACAACCACATCGCCCACAAAACAAAGTTTGAAATTTGCGGCGGGCGCAGGCGATATCACACCCGCACATAAAACATCACTCGGTGGTATCGTAAGCGCTTTAAAGGCAAAACCATCCACGCGCGCGCAGATTTTATCCTATGCCACTCCTACCAATGCCACTGGGTCAACATCGGCACGACGTGTGTCCCTCACCCGCGGTCTTGCCATTCGCACCTATCTTCTGTCCCAAGGGGTTGATGGCGGGCGGGTCGAAGTTCGCGCCCTCGGCGACCAAAAAGGTGACGAAACAGGCGGGAAAGGCACACTTGATCAGGCTGATATCGTTATTATGGAATAATAACTGGACTTTATGCCCTTAATTTACCCATAACGCCCTCTAATGTGGATAAGGACAAAAAAATCAAGGATTTCGTTGAAAAATCATTGGGTTTTAGCTTATTCTTCACCATCCACAACAAGTTAACAAAAGCAATTTTTTAGAAGGTGAACCTTATGGACGAACTCGGTCAAAAAAAATCTGGCACAGGTAAAATTGTTATTGCCGTCTTAATAGCATTGCTCGCCATTGGCGCGTATATGATGACATCAAAAAAATCGTCAGATACACCCTCAGAAACCACCCCTGCCCCCGTTGAAACAACCACCGCACCAACCGAAGGTGATGGAACAGGTGTTTTAACCGATACGAAAAAATTGGCAATTGACCGTCCAACATCTGCAACGGCTGATATACCAACATCATATGTGTCAACCGATCCTGCCGTGGTTGAGATGATGAAAGCACGTACATTGGGGTCAGATTCTGCACCTGTCAAAATAATTGAATATGCCTCATTAACATGCGGACATTGCGGCGCGTTTCATCGTGACACATTGCCAGAATTCAAAACAAAATTTATTGATACAGGGCGCGCGCAAATTATTTACAAAGAATTTCCATTAAACGAACCTGCTGTAAATGCATCGATGATTTTACGTTGTATGCCTGCAGATAAATATCATGAATTCATGAAAACATTGTTCGATACGCAAGACAAATGGGCTTATGATCCAAAATATATGGATTTATTGCGTCAAACCGCAAAAACAGCAGGTATGGATGATGCAAGCTTTGATACATGTTTAGCCAACACTGAATTGAAAAAATCATTAATTGGCGACATGAAAGCAGGATCAGAAAAATTCAAGATCCAATCAACACCATCTTTCGTGTTTAACAATGGCGAACGCGTATTAGTTGGAAATCAACCAATGAATATTTTTGAAGATACAATTACCAAAGCCGAAAAAGGTGAATTAAGCGCTGTATCTTCAAATCTTTCTGTAACGCCAACACATGCTGGTCATGCGCCAGAAGCAACTGCTCCTGCGGCTGCGCCAGCTCCTGCTCCAACAGCTTCACCACTTGCGGTGAAACCTTCGGCAGAAGCAACAACGGAAACAAGTACGCCACAAGAGTAATTATTATTATTTTGTGACGCTTTGACAGATAAACATTTAGTGAAAGAGTAAAACACATGGCCTATTTTAGCCGTTTGCGATTAACGGGTTTCAAATCATTCGTTGATAAAACCGAACTTGAAATTGGTTCAGGTATGACAGGTATCGTCGGCCCCAACGGATGCGGTAAATCCAACTTGGTCGAGGCTTTAAGCTGGGTCATGGGCGAAACATCGGCGAAACGCCTTCGCGGCTCTGGCATGGATGATGTTATTTTTAATGGTACATCTTCACGCCCGATGCGCAATTCCGCCGAGGTATCATTGGTTATCAATAACCATGATCGAACCGCGCCTGCATTATTCAACACCACCGATGAAATCGAAGTTGTACGCCGTATCGAACGCGATATGGGTTCCAGCTACTATGTGAACGGGAAACCCGTGCGTGCGCGTGATGTGCAAATGTTATTCGCCGATATGGCGATTGGCGCGCATTCAACCGCCATCGTATCCCAAGGCCGCATTGCCGCGATCATCAACGCCAAACCATCTGAACGCCGCCAAATTTTAGAAGAATCTGCAGGCGTATCTGGTTTATATGTGCGCCGTCATGAGGCTGAATTACGCTTGCGCGCCGCCGACAACAACTTGGCACGTTTGCAAGATGTCATGGCTGGGTTGGAACAACAACTCGATGCCTTAAAACGTCAAAGCCGTCAGGCACGCCGTTACAAGGATATTTCGGATTCTATTCGTACACTTGAAACCATGCTCGCACTCGCAGAATGGAATTTGGCGCAAACCGCATCAGCCACCGCAACCAGCACATTGCAAAGTACGGAATCATTGGTCGCCGAACACATGACCACAGTCGCGCAATTAACCCGCACGCAATTAACCCAAGCCGAAGACATTCCACCACTTCGTGAAAAACAAGCGGAAACTGCAGCGGCATGGCAAGTTCAAAATTTTGAAATGAAGCGCATTGATGACGAAGAAGCTCGCATCAACGCCGAAGCATCCGAAGCCAAACAAGGCGCCGATCAAAGCAACGCTGACATCGCGCACGAACAACAAATTTTGGATGAAAGCACATCAACTCTTGAACGTATTACCGCTGAACAAACCGAATTGGAATCGCGCGGTGATCAAGTTGAGGCGATGGAGCGCTTACGCACCGCCCGCGCATCACAAGAATCCACATTGCAACAAGCGCAATCTGCCCATCAAGACGCGATTGAAAAAGCGGCAAATTTACGTGCAGGTCGTTCATCATTGCAATCACAATTGCAACGCGATGAACAGCAATTGGCGCATATCACACGCCGCGTTGAAGAATTGCGCACGCAAATTCAAAATTTAAATGCATCGCAAATTATCGATACCGATGAAATTACGCAACGTATTGCCGATTTAGAAACACAATTACAAACCGCGCGCGATGATGAACAATTGACGCGTGAACAAATCGATACTATTCAACAAAATGTTGAAACAATTCGTTCTGAGGCCGAACAATCACGCGGCGCGGTGCAAAAAATTAAATCAGAAATCAACGCGCTTGAATCCGTTTTGGCGGCCGAAACACAAAAAGGCTTCCGCCCTATTTTGGACGATGTACGCGCCGATGAAGGATTTGAAACCGCATTAGCCAAGGCATTGGGCGATACATTAATGGCATCAACCGATGAAAATGCGCCTGCACAATGGGCTGTTTCATCACACATTATCGCGCCATCATTCCCTGCGGGCGTGCAAGCACTCGCACCACATATCCGCGCGCCTGAGGCATTAAAAACGGCTCTATCCTTTATCGGTTTAGTGGAAGATGAGTCACAGGGCGATGCATTGGCATCACAATTACAAGCGGGACAATCATTGGTATCACGCAATGGGGCATATTGGCGTTTTGACGGGTTGCGCATGCGCGCCAATTCCGTTGATCGCGCGGCATTACGTTTGAAAAATCAAAACCGTTTGGATGAATTGCAAACGCAATTACCAGCATTGGAAACATCGGCGCAATCATTGGCGGATAAATTAAATGACGCACAACAAGCATTATCAACTGCACGCCAAAATTTCCAAACTGCACAAACCAAGGCACGTGAAACTGACCGCGAATTATCTACCGCGCGTCAAAATTTACAGCGCGCCGTTGAGCAAAATGCACGCAATGTTGCCGAACGCGCCAAACGCGAAGAAACATTGAATTTATTGACCGAAGACCAAGTAAAATTTACCGCATCGGTTGAACAAATTCGCGCCGATATGGCACAATTTGATGATGCGACATTAAATAATCATCAGGCAACAATTGATGAATTGCGCGCACGCGTTCAAACCGCACAAGACGAATTACAAAATACATTGACTGATTTGCAAGTATTGGAACAAGATTCCGCCCGTCGTGTGGCACGCCTTCGCGCCATTGCTGATGAACGGGTGAATATCCAAAACCGCACCATCCGCGCGCGCGAACGTATTAAAACATTAACCGAGCGTTTGGAGCATTTCAGTGCGAAAGTCGGCGAATTATCATCCAAACCAAAAGCATTACAACAACGGCGTGAATCGTTGCTCGATAATTTGGCAACGCTCGAAAATCAAAAAAACGAAGCATCCGATAAATTGGCAATCGCTGAACGCGAATTGGATCAAACCAACAAAGCATTGCGCGAAGCCGAACAAACATTGATGACCGTGCGCGAGGCACGCGCCCATGCCCAAGCCACATTAGAAGCCGCAGGCGGATCGATTGAAATCATTCGTCAGTCAATCATGGATCAATTTGCGTGTGATCCTGAAACATTGTGGGAACAATCAAATCTAACATTGGAAAAAATTAATGCTGAACCTGTTGATCGTTTGCGCGGGAAACGCGATCGTTTAATCCGCGAACGTGATGGCATGGGGCCTGTGAATTTGCGTGCCGATGTTGAAGCGACCGAAGTCGAAGACCAATTAACCAAAATGACTAATGAGCGCAATGATTTAACTCAAGCAATCGAAGAATTACGCCAAGGCATTTCGAAATTAAACAAAGAAGCGCGTGAGCGTCTTATGACCGCCTTCCACACCGTAAATGATTATTTCAAAACATTATTCACCCGTTTATTTGGTGGTGGTTCGGCACATTTGGCGTTTATTGAATCAGATGATCCTCTCGAAGCGGCATTAGAAATTTACGCACAACCACCTGGCAAAACATTGCAATCATTATCATTACTTTCGGGCGGTGAAAAAACATTGGCATCAACCGCTTTATTATTTGCAATGTTCATGACCAATCCTGCACCGATTTGCGTGTTGGATGAGATTGACGCGCCATTAGATGATGCCAACGTTGACCGCGTATGTGGTTTGATCGAAGAAATGGCATCACATGGCAAAACACGTTTTATCGTTGTCACGCACCATCGTTTGACCATGGCACGAATGAATCGTTTATACGGTGTGACGATGGCCGAGCGCGGTGTATCGCAACTCGTGTCTGTTGATTTACAGCAAAAACTCGAATTTCTCGAAGCGGCAGAATAATCAATGAATAATAATAAAAATATAGATGATGAGTCAAAGTTAGATCAATCTTTGGCTGATCTTCAGGCGCGCATTCAAAGCGCAAAGCCTGATACCTCCACGACAAAGCCCCAAACCCTGGAAGATGTGGCAAAAGACGAATCTTTTAAAAAAACCATGCGCGTTGCAACCGATATTATCGGTACGCCCATCGTCTGTGGCGCCATTGGCATAGGGGTGGATAACTGGTTTTCCACAGGCCCTTTTTTCTTCTTAATTCTCGCTTTTTTAGGGGTTTGCGCAGGGTTTTGGAACCTTTACAAAGCCCAAATTGGCGGGGATTCATCTGTTGGATTTAAACGGTTGCGTTCTGATAAAAAAAAGGGTAAGAAGACGCAGTTTTGAATAAGACCCGACGCCATAAATGTTAACAAAAGAGAGGTGACGCCGTGGCCAATCCAATGCAACAATTTGAGATTACCCCGATCGTACCATTTGAACTCGGTGGTTTTGATTTAGCATTCACAAATTCATCCTTATGGATGGCAATTGCTTTGGGTGCAACTGTATTCTTTTTTGCTCTCGCAACCTCGTCAACAAAATCATTGGTTCCATCACGTTTGCAGTTAATCGCTGAAGGTGCTTATAATTTTATTGCGGGCATGATCACCGATAATTTGGGCGCAAAGGGCAAAGAGTATTTCCCGATTATTTTTTCACTCTTTTTCTTTGTTCTTGTCTGTAACATGCTCGGCATGATCCCCTACTCATTCACTGTGACATCTCATTTGGCAGTAACAGCTGCATTATCATTACTTGTATTTTTCTTTGTTTTGGTAATGGGGTTTGTAAAACACGGCTTTCATTTCTTGCACCTATTTGTGCCATCAGGTGTACCTGCCCCCGTTCTTCCGATGGTTGTATTGATTGAATTTATTTCATTCTTATCACGCCCTGTTACCTTATCTGTTCGTTTATTTGCAAATATGGTTGCAGGTCACGTAATGTTAAAAGTTATTGGAGGTTTTGCGATTATGTTTGCGTCGATTGGCGGCGCTGCATGGATCGGTACAATCTTCCCTGTAATTTTGAATACACTGATGATCGGATTTGAATTCTTCATCGCGTTTATTCAAGCCTATGTGTTTGCTGTTCTGACATGTATTTATCTTAAAGACACGCTGGAAATCGAACACTAAAAAAACTATTTAACTGTTAACTCTAAACAAAAAGGAAATGACTATGGACCCTCAATCAATCAAATACATAGCTGGCGCGATTGCTCTTTTACCATTAATGGGTATTGGTTACGCATTAGGTATGATTTTTTCTTCATACAACGAAGCAATCTCACGCAACCCAGGCGCGGCAGATTTATTGAACAA
>JBIICJ010000119.1:0-6244 GCA_044238965.1 Micavibrio sp.
TTCATTGCTTCGTGTATTCAATCAGGGCAAACTCCTCAACAGGCTCTTAAACAGTGGGAAATAATTAACCATGTCAAGCGGAACTAATGTTGAAGTTAATGCCACTAGCATGACACCAAGCGCACCTGTAGGAGGAGCCGACGCTCTTGCTCCTCTTACAGCTGCATTGGATAAACTTCATACAGCTTTATCCTCTGTAGAAACAACTATTAAAGCTTTAGACATTGGTAAAGCGTTTACGGTAACGCTGAGTAATGAACTAAGTGCATTTGTCAGTCGTTTTGATACTGTCCTCACCCAGTTTACAACCAAGTTTACTACGAACTTGGATAAGCTATTGTCTAACATTAGTGTTACTGCTAAGGGAGGAAGAGGCGGAAAAAAAGAAAGCCGAAAGGATAAAGAGTTTAGAATAGAACTTGAATCTAATTTAAAACTTTCTGAAAAAAATATTCGAGATGCACAAAAACAGATATCTGTAGAGATAGAAGCAAACTTAAAAGAAGCTGCTAAAGAAATAAAAACAAGAAGAAAAAATTTCAAATTAAAGTATCTTGATTATGGTGTAAAAACAGACAAAGTAGCTGAATCATTTTTAGATCAATTTCAATTGGGATTAAAAAATGCAAAAGAAAAACAAGAAAAAGAAAAAATAGTCAGAGAAAAACAAGCAAAAGAAGCAAGGGACCGTAGACTATCTAGTCTTGTTATTCAACAAACAGACTATGGTGTAAAAGCCGATAAAGTAGCAGGATCGTTTTTAGATAATTTTAAAAAATCTATGGAAGCCTCTAAAAAGGCTATGGCAATACCGTCTCCCTATAATAGGGATTATTTAAAAAATTTAAATAGACCTAAAGATGATAAGAATTATGTAACTGTAACACCTACAGGAGAATGGTCAGGGGCTTCTGTAAAAGATCCTAAAAAGGTTATGGCAGTACCTTCGCCTTACAGTAGGGATTACCTTCGCAATGCTGATAAAGAACGAAATAATCCTATAACTCCATCGTTTGGAATACAGCCTCCTTTTACTCCTAAAGTTACTAATGGAACTGGTGGGTTTGACTGGAAAAAACTAGGCACTGCTGCTGGGTTAGGATTTGCATTTACTGGTGGAGCAGGTATTGCAGCAGCAGCAATAGTAAAATTGATGCCTAAGCTCCTTAAAGCATTTGAACCTGTAGTGGAGTTGGGTAATGCGCTGGTTGATTCTCTGGATCCTTTTGCTGAAGCAGTAAACACTGCTCTTACTCCCCTTAGGGACTTAGCTAATCAGTTAAAACGCTTCTCTATGCTTGGAGGATATGGTGCATCCTTCAACATGAACCGTATCAATGCTGAGTTTGAAGCCAATCTTAACAACCTTATGGGGGATATGCTGAAAACAATCAGCAGTGTCTTCTCCAATCCTATGGTAGGCATTATGGATGCTGCCAATATGATTGGAAAGTTTGTTGATATGGTTGACCCAGCGGCTATGTCTGCGTTCCAACAGACTATGAGGGATACATTTGCCGTAATAGGTACTGCACTTAGACCAGTTATGGTTGAACTGACTAGAATGCTTCGGTCTTTTGCGGATCATTTGCACCCTATTCTACAGGGAGCAATGCCTAGAATCCTTAGCGGACTTCAGGCAATGGCAGAAGCCTTTGAAAGGAACATTCCTCTTATCACTTTGATGTTGGAAAAGTTTTTAGGAGACATTACTAAGCAAATAGGTAAAAGTGGTAACTTGTTTGGAGATGAACTTAAGCCTGAAAATTTAGTAAAAAGTTTAACAGACTACAATAAAGAAAATAAATTTTTAAATGCTGATTTTAATTTTTTAGATTCCGCACAGCGTGTAGCTAAACAAGCTATAACAGGAGGTACTGTAGGTGCTTATACAAAATCTGAAAGAGATGCACTAAAAGCACAAAGACTTTTTGAAAAATTACTTACAGTAGCAGGTAAAGAAGGAGGTATTGAAAAGAATAAAGAATTTCTTAGTTCCTTTATTAAAAGTATTGTAGATAAAACAAAACCACCTAGCACAGTAGGGTTAGCTAGAGTTACGGATTCTGCTTATGGTGGAGTCGCTGAAGTAGGTAGGGAAGCTGTTCGTAGAGCATTTGAAGGTAGTAGGCTTCAAGATCTTACCCGAAAAAATAATAGGGAAGATATCGAGACAGGGACTTATAATGCTTTTATAAAAGCACTGGAACAATTTAAGACAGGTGAAAAAATCTATGAGAAAAGTCCTCCACATTCAGGAGCCTTCCCCCTAAATCCTAGTAGGGGAAGTGACTTAGCTTTTCCAAGATAACTTACAAATCAGGAGCAGTCTCGAATACCCATTGGGGATTACAGAACAGTAACTCCATTGGGAAAGACGGATAAAGCATTGGCTGTATATCCTCTGGAAGTTCATCTCCTTTTGTTGCTCCCCTAATGATACCAGCGTACCAAGTGTTTCCTTGCAAGTAAGGAAGCAGGTTATGTCCTGCATAAATTTCATTACCACCTTCCGATGGATCAGGATAAATCTCATCTGTCTTGGGATTCCTATGTATAAACACAAAATCAATGTCACACAGTAACTCAGCGGTATACCCTTTATATGTAATTGGAGGTATTCCTCCCGGAATATCCTTTAACTCAGGAAAAGGTTTAGGATATATTTTTGTTACATTGACAGCTTCAAGTAGCAATGAACCAGCAGGATACCCTGTATCCCATTCACCACCAAATATAGGGAGCTGATTGACACTTCCTATAGCTAAATCAAACACAGTTTTATTTTCAGGACTGTTGATTCCTGTGACATAGCTATAAGGTACTTGAAACCATTTTGCTACTACTACTTTAGAAGGAATTAGTATTTTAACTTGCCCTGCATTAGTCATTTGGTAAACATCAAGAGGAGGATCTTTTTCTGCCATAGACGGAATGTAGTAAGCATATTGTCCAAGATTACCTGACAAGTATTCTGCTCTTGGAGCAGAGGTCACATAACAAAATCGTTCCCATTCTGGCCATATGTCTGTAAATTCAATTGCAGTATTATTTGGCTTGGGAGGATAATAAGTGAGACTTATTTTATTATATTCCATGTATTCGTCAGGAAGAATTTTGTAAGGTCTAGGCTCAAACCCTACGCTAATTTTGTACTCACTGTAGTCTGCAAACACAGGATAGGCAGGTGCTAACAATCGTGCATTAGGATCTTCTGTTACTTCATAAATGTAGTCAACCGTCTTCTTATACTTATGACCTTTGTAGGATTCAATCGCTGTAGCAAAGAACCATGGGAACTGGGGATGAGCCAGCGGAAGTTTACGCTGTAATCCTGCTTTAGCCAATATTGCTGCTGGTGGTAATGCAGGTGGTAATTCAGAACAGTTCCCAATCAGTTGCTCTAATACTTTCCAAGCCTGCTCTGAACCCACCATGAATTCCATGGAGGCTTTACCCCCATCCATACTGAATCCAGTATTGGATGGAGATGTACTGCCAATCGTTTCAGGGAAACGAATCCATTCTTCTCTGGTAAAGTCAGGCATATTATTTCTTTCTATGATCTCGTTTAATAGGTCTACGCTTTGCTTTCCTACCGTAAGCTCCTACGAGCTTCAGAGTCTTACGGGTTGAGGGCTGGCGCATCTATAGGCTTTCTGACCCTACTGGGCCGGGAATCCATCTCATCCAGCTTATGAAGAATTGCGTCTTGTGACTCAGTTAATCGTTCCTGAGTCTCAACAACCTTAGTCATAGTTTTATCAAGACTATTTAAAGAAGCACTGAGATCATCGACAAACTTCAAGTGCTTTGCGACTACAGGTACACCTACATGGGTAGCAAACCATTTAATTGCTTCCCTACCAAACCAGATTAGGGCCACTATCAGTGCTATAAACAAACCAAAGTCTTTGGCAAGTGAAGTAAACACTGAAGGTGGCCCCATATCTGTCATGGCGTAGCTCCGTTAGCTTATCCAATATACTCGGAAAGCAGACGAATTGCTAGCTTAATTACTACAGAAAGCGCAAGTGCAGGAAGAATACCTCCACCTGCTACACTGTTAGGCGTAACTTCTTCTTTGGAGTACTGGATCAGGTTCTCCAGAGCAACTTCCTCAGAAAGGTCTCCAGCTTCCCCTATAACGCTAGGTAATGGCAAAGCCAACCCTAGGCCATACCCAGAGATGTTCCAAGCTCCTTGGACCACTTCTGCCATGCTAACAGGGTTACCACGAACCTTGTCCAACATAACCATCAAAGCATCAACAGGCATTGTCTTAGGATACTCAATCATGGTCGTCTCCTTAAATTACCCAGTCTAAACGAAGAGGGAAACCTTCCACAGTGGAAAATGCCCAGCTATCGCCATATTGTAGCATCTTGTGAATGATCTTGGACTGAGCCCAGAATCCTTCAGGACCGGGTTCACCCCAACCTACAGGACCGCTGCAGTAATTAGGACCCCAGCTGTTGTCGATTCTACCATACTCTGTGCCATCATCCAGCGTAATGTAGCCAGCAAGACACATACAATGAGCCCAGCTACCCTGAGGAGCAGCTACACCATTCTGGTTACGGACCTTACTGAATCCCTGATTGGAACAAACAGAGATACCATAGCCTTGGGCAAGAGCTTTCTTTGCTTCTTCCCAAGTGCTAATCTTGGTAATCGTTTTTACAGGATGGGTTTTCGCAACATTCTCCAACTCTGTAGGCACACCATTGTCGCCGAAGCTACGGCAAGTACTCTCAGAATATACAGAGAGGTCATACTTTCCGTACTTACCTCTTGCAACAACTCCATACTGTCGAACGAACTCTGCTGCCCAAGCTCCCACAGAACCGTCACCACGAATACGCTTTCGACCAATCTCAACCCGAGACCCACCATAAGTTACTTCCTCTGCAATAGCTGCATACTTTTCAGGACTACCTGAAGCAATCTCGCATAGCAACGAATACAGAATAGCCCTGTTCGTTCCATGAGCAACGCAGCTACCAATAGAACCCTGATTCCTCCAAGGCAGCAATGTACCCAGCACCTTTTTAGCAGCGTTCCACAGGAAGGCTTGTTTTGGTAGGGTGGATATTTCATTCGCTGGAGTATTCCCAAAGCTAGGAAAAGGTTGGAGAGCAGCTACAGATTGGACAGCTTCCGGATCGTTATGCCATCCGCACAGTTCTGCCATATCAAATTCAACATCGTGAATAGCACTCATTTTACACCTTTCAAATTAACAAGTACAGATTGAATTGCAGCTTTAAGTTGTGACTGTAATTCAGGAGTCATAGGAACATCATCAGATACAATCTTGACAAAATCTTTGCTGATCTCTTTCCTCAAGTCAATCAGGGTATTACCTAATGGCTTACCCATAGTCTTGAGATTGTCATGGAATGCACCTGTAGTCTTAGCTTCAGGGAGATCTTTCAATGCAATTTCCCAGATCTGACTCAGACTGGTTAGTGCCAGTTTCTTCTGAACCAACGGAGTCTTATCCGCATCGTAGAATTTCTGAAAAGGAGATACTACTTCTGGAACCACATTAGGTGGTACAACAGGTACAACCTCTGCGTTTTCATCAGCGGGAAGACTAAGGTCAATGGTAGGACCATTGAGTTTGATGGATCCATCAGCGAGTAGAACAATGGTTACTCCATTATGGATAACCACAGTCTGAGCCTTCTCTACCTTAATGGAAGGTGGAGCAGACAATACCAAAAACAAAAGGGAACTAAGCATCATGACTCCTAGAATTGAGAGATCTTGACAAAAAACTGAGACTCCTCAGCTGCATATACTGTACCACTGCCTGTCCACTTGTAGTAGTGTATACCACCCTGTGTCAGTAGGTGGTCTACATGGTATTTACCAACAGCGTCTTTGATGACAGCAGCATCTACTAAATAGGTATATGTGATTACAGTACTATCTGGAAGTCTAAGTTCCAGAACAACTGTTGATGGATCCACAGTTGTACCTGCAAGATCCTTAAAAGTGACGGAGCATCGTACTACATCACCTGTGTCATATTGAGCCATTAGCAAACTCCGCTGGTTGATTCACAGGGGCATACAGAACTGGATGCAGTGCATAAATAAACTAACGATACTCCAACTTTACAGGAGTATAGTAACTGTAAGTCTACATGGATACACGCTGCAACAAGTAGCTGAGAGCCACCCATTGCAGCGTATGGTGTACTAGCGTAAGGAACGCTACCGTACATTTCTTACAG
>JBIICJ010000140.1:0-5596 GCA_044238965.1 Micavibrio sp.
CGATGGAATCTCTGCAAAGGTCCCAACTGTTCAAGAAATTAGGGACGTTGTTATTCGCCACCTACCACTGCCAGACGATGTTAAGATTACAGTTTCAGCCCCACAGAAACTATCTGTTCCGCTAACTTCAAACCAGGACTGGGTAACTGCACTATCACAACTATCAGTAATTAGGTCAAAGCTGATTGCACCGAGTACTTCATCTAGCTCAATTTTTTATGGGTTTGCGCCGCACCGAAATACTTTTTACGATGGAATTTCATATGTGGGATCTACTCTGGCACTAGGAACATCTTCTGCTGATTCTTGGGCCCGCGTATTTACCCATGAACTTGGTCATCTTCTATCTTTGAAGCATGCCCCGTGCGGAACCACAGATGTGCTTGACACCCAGTTTCCATATTCTGGCGGTAAGATTGGACCCGTAGTACCATTTAACGTACTTACTGCGAAAGATGAGCCGGCAGAATTTGACGTAATGGGATATTGCGGCGGAAAGTGGTTTAGCGACTATAGTTACGAAAAAGCAGCAAAAAATGCAGAGGCAAAGTGGGTGCAACTTGCAAAGCCACTGTCAGCTCGTGAAACCACTAATGCACGAATTGGATTTATGGTAGCAATCGGCCTGACAAAATTGGAGTTGCTCGGGCAGGGTATTTCAAATCCCGGCGGTGAACTGATTGACTCCGCATTTAGGGATGGGAATCAAGTAATTTCAACCGTATTAGAAATTGATCACTCTGAAATCATCCACGTCTGGATTGAAGGACAACCCACTGGTAATTTTGTACTATCAATCAACGGAAAGCATATCTCATTTAGTATCTAAATCTAAACTATTTCATGAAAGGGAGCCTAGGCTCCCTTTTTCTTTTACAGTTTTTACCGTTGTCCTCCCCAACCCGCTATAAATAAGGAACTATAAACTATCATCTAAAACGTGGCACAAAACAATCTAATAAAACGAGCATACTCTGAGTCAGAATATACTCCAGAAAATATACAAGAATTGATAAAGTGCAAATCTGACCCAGTGTACTTTATTAAGAATTACATCTACCTCCAGCACCCAACGCGCGGGAAAATACTGTTTGCTTTATACGACTACCAAGAAGAACTAGTTCACAGTCTGCAAGAAAACAGGTGGGTAATAGCTTTACTGTCTAGACAGATGGGTAAGACGCAAACTATCTCTATGTTTCTTCTCTGGTACGCAATGTTTACCAAGGACCAGACAGTTCTAATAGCGAGTAAGAATAATTCTCACGCCATGGAGATCATGGACCGCATTCGCTTTGCGTACGAAGAACTTCCCCATTGGCTAAAAGCCGGGTGTCGTTATTACAACAAGCACTCTATAGAACTAGACAACGGCTCTAGAATAAAATCTGAAGCAACAACAGAAAAGACAGGTCGCGGTCTTTCAATTTCTAAGCTATACCTAGATGAGTTAGCATTCATTAACCCACGTATACAAGAAAACATGTGGGCTTCACTAGCGCCAACTTTATCAACTGGTGGTTCTGCAATTATTTCTTCTACTCCTAATGGTGACACCGAGCTATTTGCGCAGCTATGGCGCGGGGCAAATACGAATCAGAATAGCTTTAAGGCAGTATTTTACCCGTGGAATAGACACCCAGATAGAGGTGAAGAGTATCTTAAAGAAATGCGCGGTCAGCTCGGAGATAAAAAGTTTAGACAAGAAGTACTTGCTGAATTTATATCATCTGACGCAATGCTTATTGATTCCATTCGACTTTCACATATTAAGCCCGTTAAGCCAATATATGAAAATATGGGATTTAAGTTTTGGAAGGAAAAACTTGGTGGAAAAGGAAAAACTTACTTGGTAGGTGTTGACCCGGCCACCGGTAATGGTAGTGACTTCACCGTGATTGAGGTAGTAGAATTTCCTTCTTTAGAACAGGTTGCTCAGCTGCGTCTAAACTCTATAAACATTCCGCTGATATATGCCAAAATAAAATGGCTTCTGAAGGAGCTTAGGGCTCCCGATGAAACACGGGGTCGCGCAGATGTTGTGTGGTCGTTTGAGCGAAATGGGGTAGGCGAGGCTTTGGTTGCGCTGATACAAAATGATGATTCTGCTGATGGTGGAATTTACTTGGACGGAGTAGAGCTTTACAGTGAAAAAAGTACTAGGCTTGGAGTGTATACTACTGGAAAATCTAAAGTTGTTTCATGTATGCAACTTAAAAACATGATAGAAAAGATTAATGGTAATTTAAAGGTAAATTCCGAATCAACTTTATTTGAGCTTCAAAACTTTATAGCGATTGGTGGTACCTATGAGGCTAAAGCCGGAGCGACTGACGACAGCGTAATGGCATTGCTAGTAGTAATGAAAATTATTAACAGAATAGCATCATATGACGAGAAGGCTCGTGCGCTCGTATATGAAAATGTAGCTCCTGACGCCGACGAAAACTCTGACATGTTTGCTGATGAGCCAGTGCCATTTAGCGTGTTATAAAGTTTACCCCACTGATCTTAAGGATTAAAATGAAGGTATAGGTTAGCATAAATACGTTAATCATATCAATATCATATAATCTTAGGAGAAAGCTATGCTAGTACTAGTTGAAACAATCAGTACCTTTCGTCACCGTTATGTAGTCGACGTGCCGGATTCTGGGGACCCTGCCTGGGCACTAGACACTGTTGTTATGAACGAGGCAACTGAATTCTCACAGAAGTTTATTGACGAATCAGTAATTTCTCACCGTGTAGTCACTCAAGAAGAAGCCCTAAAGCTGTGTGATGAAGATAATGGTTATGCTTCAACCTGGTCAGCTGAAAAGAAAATGGAAGTATTTTTCTCTGACATGGGAGAGTAAAATGCTTAATGAACGCTTTGAAACACATCAGGCAGGAACAGCTGAGGAGCTAGCTCTTTGTCGGTCCTTAGCCCGCTCAATTGAGCAGGTGCTTTTCCAATACGGAAATGTTGTTCCACAATCTGTTTTAGTTAATTACGAAAAGCTTAAGAGCTTTTACGAGCGCAATAATTTACTAGTCTAACTAGTCAGCCCCGCAGAGGAAAAATATGAAAGTAAAAATTGGGCCATTCAAGAACTATTTCGGGCCGTATCAACTTGCCGACCTGCTTTGTTTTTGGGCAAAAAAGAAAACTGATGAATTTGGTTTCAAGAGCAGCGCTGACTGGGTGCATTCTTTTGGCGATTGGCTGGCGGGGTATAAGGACGATGGGGAAGGCAATGATATCGGAAAGGAATCTAACTTAAGCAAATTTTTTAATTGGGTGTACTCAAAGCGCACTAGGACAGTTAAGGTAGAGCTTGATAAGTTTGACACGTGGAACATGGATGGCACCTTGGCCATAATTATTCTGCCAATGCTCAAGCAGCTTAAGGATACAAAACATGGGTCACCATATGTTGATGACCAAGATGTCCCCGAACACCTAAGATCAACTGCCGCTCCAAAGCTAACTGAAGAGGAAAAGAACAATGGGCACACTGATGCCCTCTTCCATGATCGCTGGGAATGGGTAATGGAAGAAATGATTTGGGCATTTCAGCAGCTGGTGAGGCAGATATTAAATGGAAAAAGACCACTTCGGAAGAATATAAGTTGACTGGTGGCGCATACGAAATGGTAAAAGGCCCAAAGGATACTTTTTCAGTTGATTATGAAGGCTTAAAGAAGCACGATGCTCGGATTGCCAATGGCTTGGTTTTGTTTGGGAAATATTACAGGGGCCTTTGGGATTAAGGAGCAATTATGGTTAATCCAGTTTCAGCTGATGGAGTGAAGGGCCACCTTATTTACACTGGCGGTGGAAATTATTGCTTTAGAGTTTATTCGTCGCCAGGTGAATTTGTGGATTACGCAATTGCGCATAATGACCTGTGTATTCAAATACAAGATGATGATGCATATTTCTATGATGAGCTACTTGATCACAGTCCTCAAACTTTAGGGTTAAAGTGACGTACGCATTTAGGCCGGTGATATTGCCATGGCAATTCAGGGTAAAGAACCCGGGCCCTGGCAAGTACAACTTTAAACCTAGGGTGAACATAGAAAAATCAATCAATAGAATTGCATCAAGGCTTCATTATCTTGGCAGCCATTCTCCAGCACCAATTTCAAAAAAGTGGAAAACTGCAGAGAAAAAGTTTTTCAACCGGTACCGTAAGCACGTATAAAAGAGAATGCTGCCATGAAAATGATAAGAGATGAGAAAAATCAAGTTTATGTATGGGTGTCAGATGATGAAACGCAGGTACTATCACCGAGGTTTGATTATGAAGAAGATGCCGATGAGTGGTTTAAAAACATGGTGGAACTAGTTAAAACTCAAATTTTAAAACACAGATTATAAAACGTTAGTGTACCTGATTCCAGTTTTGGTATATAATTGCTTATACCAAAAATTTCGGAGCAGCGAATGCCTATCGTTCACATGCATGACAATAATTCGGTCGATTTTCCCGAAGGTTCCTATTGTCCGCTCTCCAGGCCATATGGTTCATACAACACGCAGGACGATATTAAAAATGATTCTATTGTAGTCTTGTCTACATCTCATCATGGGCTCTGCCTATTTGTTACGGAGCTGAATTGCTATGATGATTCTGATTTTTTTATGGTGGTATGGGACCCAGTCTTAAAGAAGACTGAGAAAATTAACTTTGCCACGACTCGCGCTTGGACCTATCCTTGCTACGCCTCAACTCCAGACGCAACCCCTGCAGTAAAGAGCGAGTACGCGGAATGGAAAAAGTACCAAGAACGAAAAGAGCACGTGCTCGCGAAGCGGAAGGCTAGACAAAAGGCAAGAATCGAAGCAACTGAAATGCAAATTTCAGTGCAGCATTACGCGAAGGCTGTTAACAGCGGGTGCTTCGAGCTCATCTACTCACTACTTAAGGTGAAGAAATTCAGGTCAGCGTTTCGTGAAAGCTGCGCTGCCCAAGTTAGGGAGTGGCTGGTAAGTCAAGACACTAAATTTTCAACTCCGCTCTCTAAGCGTCAGCGGCTAGCTTTAGGGTTTGCACAATGAAGTTCGAAGTTCAAGCACCTCGCGCAAGGAAGAAATTCCTAGAATTTTTGCTGCCAAGCTTTATTGAACAGCTTAACCTTCAATCAAGTAAAAAGTCGGTGATAGTTACTACTCAGCCTGATAGCACTCACAGCGGGCTAACAGTTGAGCTGCCTGGGGCAGATATGTACATGGTAGTTATTAAGTCTAGTCTAAGCTTTGAAACTACTGGAATTGCACTTGCTCATGAAATGGTGCACGTTCAACAGTTTGCTAGGGGTGTGTTAAAATCCCTAAAAGGTGGAAAGAACTCTTGGAACGGTAAAGTGTACTCGTCAAAGGTTTCATACCTAGATCGTCCATGGGAAATAAAGGCGTTTCAACAACAAGAGCTGCTTTTTAGGCGTGCCATTGATTAATTGAGAGGTGATAATATGCTATACGTCAAAATTGTGAATAATCTTCCGGTAGAAATTTCTGACAAATATGTCGATGAATATATCGAAGGTCCGGAGTGGAAATCGCGCTGGGACTGGTCAAGTCTTGATGAGGTTTCTCGGCTAGCTC
>JBIICJ010000023.1:0-23982 GCA_044238965.1 Micavibrio sp.
AAACACATGCTCATTATAAATCATACTCTCTGCTGGGCGACGATCTGTATTCAATGTAACAAATATGGGATGATCTGTTTCTAATTTTTGAAGATTATTCATCCAATACGTTAATGAAACAGAATTGTTTTCGTCCTTTATATGATCTGATAAATAAACCCAACTCGCCCACGCAGCCTTATGTTTGGGCATGAAACTTTCATCACAATGAACAATAATATTATTATTTTGATATTCAAAAGAACTTAAAATATTTTTTTCTTCATCCGTTGCATCTCCAATAATATTCAATGTATCATCCGCATGACAGGCAAAAATAACATCGTCATAACAAAGCGTAGCACCATTTAAATCGGTAACATAAACTTTACCATCATTACGTTTAACATTAGCCACTGCTGTGTTCGTTTTAATAGTTGCCCTTAAAGAAGAAAGCAACCGCGTTACATATTCACGACTTCCATTCTTTACTGTGTACCATTGTGGATGGTCATTAATTGTTAAAAGACCATGATTTTTAAAAAATAAAATAAATGTTTTGGCAGGAAACGATAAGATAGTTTCAACAGAGCAGCTCCAAATAGCCGCCCCCATGGCTTGCAGATAATATTGACGAAACCATTGACCAAGATTTAATTCATCAAGAAGTTCTCCTAGATTTTTATTCTCTAGGGATGGTAGATCGCTATTGGCAATTCGATTAAATTTTAAAATGTCTGCAATCATTTTCCAATATTCAAAGCGAAAGATATTTTTTTTCTGTGCCAGCATATTTTTACTGCCATACTCTAGCCACCCATTGGCAATACTGACTCCAAAGGACATATCACTTTTTATAACTGGAACATGAAGATGTTTGAACAACTTAACAAGTAAGGGATAATTTCTTTCATTATAAACAATAAAACCAGTATCAACTGGAATTTTCTTTTTATCGGTCAACTGGATGTCAATCGTGCGGCTATGACCGCCAATATATTCGTTTTTTTCGTATAGAGTTACATTATGAGTTTTATCAAGAAAATAAGCGGCGCCAAGACCTGAAATACCTGCACCAATAATTGCAATATTCTTCATTATGAACCCCAAAATTAGATTTAACCACATTGATACGGGGGGTGCACGGTTTTAGATCACACTATTCACAATTTTGGTGACTATATTATCTGAATTAAGCCGCTAAACACTTGAGTTCAGCTGCTTGCTGAACACGTTCTTGCGTTGGATGACCAATTGATTCAATGCCTTCTTGGTTTTGTCCGCGTTGATTTAAAATATTAATCGATTCATTAACTGAACGGGCAACACGTTTTTCGCGCACTTGACGTGCAGCTTTATCTGGTAATGTTGCGATATAAGCTGTTGTCACTTCGTTACCGTGATAAATGTTAACCGTACGATAGTATAAACTTGGGTTATCTCTGGCAACACGGGTCCCCACGATATCGACTGCTGTTTTTAAAACTTGTCTACCTGACCGACGATCTAATTTTGTTGGCTGTTCCATGGCGGCTTCAATTAAACGATATGCAACTGGTCCGCCATTAACATGCGGAATATATGGATGATATTGCGGGAAAGCCTCACTTACATTTTCTCCTAATCTCTGACTCAAATAGCGATGATCATCAGCACTAATATATGAATATAAAATTGCCGAGACGCGCGCACGGTTTAAGTCCGATCGTTGTAATTGCCTATCGGGAAAAACATCTGGATAGCGATCACGTAAATTATATTTTTCTATAATGCTTCGAGCCGTGCGTATCGAAATATGATGCATGCCAGCAACCAAAGGATTTGCTGAATTAAGTTTATACTCATTTCCCTTACTCTCGGCATAGGCAATAAATATTTGCGTTCTAAATAAATGATCCATATCTCTATACCCATGATGCATCATTAGCGCTGAATCACGTTCCCAAACCTCTTTTACAGCATCAGCAACCATCCGCACCCAAATTACACGTGCGCGTTCACTATAGGTGGGACTATGAATGCGGTCTTGATAAAATTGAGATTGTTCAAATAAATCAACGCGCATATCAATCATTTGCTCTGATGTAATTGATTGCATACAGCGTTGTTGTTCTGCCTGCGCTTCTGTCTTTGCTTGTTGTTCTGCCTGCGCATTCACATCGGCTAAACTTGTAACTGTTACAGCATCAGGAGTAATTTCCATTGTTGTTTGTGAAAATTGTGTGGTTAATACCGATGCCATCAGAGTGGCTTCGAATATCTTCGCTTGTTTAAAACTTAATTTCTGAATTTTTTGTAATAAATTATCCCCAAAGGCAGGGATATTTTTAGGAAATGATTCTTTTAGATACCCTTGCAAACCACGTGCATCTTGTGGATTTACTTTAGCTCTTTCCTCAATCTCTAAACGATTTTTTTCGGCCTGATCTAAGCCGTGATTAATATCTGCATCACTTATATTTTTAACAATTTCAATGTGAACATCATTACCAACACGTGCAGAGAAATCAGAAAAACTTTCACCCGTTGAAAGAATAATATCATCTTCTGATAGCGATACTTCATTATCTTGAATAGGGTTATTCTCAATTTGCGCAAATAGAATATCTTCTAATGCGTCTTGCATTTTCAATTCTTCTTCAATGCGATATTGAATAACACGATCAATAATTTGCTGCGCGGTGACGGATGTCCATGTATTACTACCCGCTGGGCGATAGGACATTTGATGAATTTTTGATACTTCACCTTTATCGGGGCGTTGATATGTTGATAAACGTTCACCATTTTCGCCAAAAATTCTTTCAAAGCTTGTCATCATAGGATGGCCAAAAGCTGCTGAAACTTCATCGCGCTCTAGGAAAAACTCACCCACTTGAATTTCACGAACAAAACCATTGCGGTCAGCAAAAACCTGCATCAAGGGTTGTGTGTTGGTATGAGGGCTGTTGATTGTTTGCTGCATCATGGTCTAAATAATATACATAATACATAGTCTTATGTCAATATTGTCCTAAACCATTCATTTTCAATGACTTTTTATTTTATTTCCGCTATAGAAAGCCTCAGATTTAGCTCTTAAACCAGATTGAAAGCCCCATTATTTATGTCAGACCTATGGCTCAGCATTGAAGACGCCCTCGTTCTTGTGGGGAACAAGCCATTATTTGATGGTCTAACCTTTCATATTCATGCGGGGCGGAAAATTGCCCTTGTCGGGCGCAATGGCGCGGGTAAAACGACCTTAATGAACCTGATCACAGGCGCGCGCGAAATTGATGATGGTAAATTTTGGCAACTGGCAGGGCTAAAAATTGGCTATATGGAACAACATGTTGTTCCCAAACCCCATGAAACAGTAGCCGATTTTGTCTTTGCCCGCCTGCCCGCCGATATGCCCGATTGGGAACGTGAATATAAAATCGGCAATGTTTTGATCCCACTTGATTTAAAGGAGACAGATATTTTGTCAGATCTGTCTGGTGGCATGTTACGTCGCGCTGTTCTCGCCCGCGCTTTGATCGAAGAGCCTGATATACTTCTTCTCGATGAACCCACCAACCACTTAGATATCGAAATTATTGAATGGCTAGAAGATTTCTTAAAATCCTATCAAGGTACCGTGTTATGCGTCTCACACGACCGTACATTTTTGGCCAACATCACTGACCGTGTCTTTTGGTTAGACCGCGGTAAGTTGCGCGTATGTCCCTATGGTTTTGCTAGATTCGCGGAATGGTCACAAGATTTATTAGATCAAGAAGGACGCGAACTTCATAACCGTTCCCGTAAAGTGGAATTGGAAATGGAATGGGCAAACCGCGGCGTCAAGGCTCGTGTGAAACGCAATGTCCGCCGCGTCGATCTGGCACATGAAGACCGCGACACCTTGGAACAAGATCAAATATCCTATAACCGCGCTATCCGTAAAATCAAGGTCGACGCCATACAATATGAAGAATCAAGTATCAATGTCGTTGAATTTTTAAATGCTTCAAAATCATTTAAACATCCTGTAACGGGCGAGACCACAAACATTATCAATAAATTTAATTTACGCGTTCGCCGTAAAGATCGTATTGGTATTATCGGCCGTAATGGATCTGGTAAAACATCTTTTCTGCGCATGATGGTAGGCGAGTCAAATTGTGATCATGGTAAAATCAAAATTGCGCCCGAATTAACATACAGTTATTTCGACCAAACACGATCACAATTAGATCCCGCCAAAACATTACAAGATAATTTATGTGCTTCAGGAAGTGACCATTTAAGCGTACGTGGAAAAATGCGTCATGTGTGCGGGTATTTAAAAGATTTTTTATTTGAACCAGATGATGCGTGGCGCACCGTTAACACATTATCGGGCGGACAGGTTAATCGCTTACTTCTTGCGAAAGTATTGGCAGATCCAGGGAGTTTTCTTATTCTCGATGAGCCAACAAATGATCTCGATATGGACACACTTGATATGCTGGTCAATATTCTCGAGGCCTATGAAGGTACATTAATCATTGTATCGCATGATCGTGATTTTCTTGATCGCACTGTGAATAAAGTACTTGTGTTTGAAGGCAATGCCGTTGTTCATACAGTGACGGGTAATTATTCCGATTATCTCAATTCTGAATTTTATACAAAACGCAATAAAGCACCGTTATCCTCCATGACAACAACAAAGACTGAAGAGAAGAAAAAAATAATTCAAACAAATGAAGCCATTAAATCAACACAAACAAAATTGACGTATAAACTTCAATATGAACTTGATAATTTGCCTCAGAAAATAAAAGATTTGGAACATGAATTAAATCAAATGGAAGATGAATTGGCTGATCCTGATCTCTATCAAAAAGATCCAGATCGATTCTATCGAACCAACCAAAAATACGGAAAAATGCGTCAAGAACTAGAGACCGCAGAAACAAGATGGTTAGAATTATCCGAGCTTGCGCAGGCAAACGAAGTCAATTAGAATCATTTCTATGGAACTGTATCTCAAAGCACTCTTTCTTGGTATTGTTGAAGGCCTAACTGAATTTCTTCCGATTTCCTCAACGGGTCACCTCATTTTATTGACTGATATTTTTCACATGAAAGTCATTGATGGGTGGGTATTTGAAGTCATTATTCAATTCGGTGCAATTCTTGCCATTATAGTGAATTACCGCATCATGTTATTTCATCATGCCAAAAATATTTTCACAGCAAAAAATTCACAAAAATTAGCCTTAGTCGTATTCATTGCATTTTTCCCTGCCATGGTTCTTGGCGCATTATTTCATGAAATAATAAAGTCAATTTTATTTCAACCAATTGTTGTGGCCTCATCCTTAATTCTAGGTGGCTTTGTTTTATTATTTCTTGATAAAAAATTTAATAAACCAACCGTATTTCAAATTGAGAATATCACTCCTCAAAAAGGTTTTATTGTGGGTCTTATACAATGTTTAGCTATGATCCCTGGCGTCTCACGTTCAGGCGCCACCATTATGGGCGGCCTGAGTATGGGGTTTGATAAACGCACAGCCGCAGAATTTTCATTCTTACTTGCCATTCCCACCATGTTGGGCGCTGCCTCTTATGATCTTTATAAAAATTATCATCATTTAAACATAGATGATTATGCTTTGATAGGCTGTGGGCTTTTTAGTTCGTTTATTACAGCGCTGTTTGTTGTGCGTTTTATGATACGTTTAGTTAATAAATATGGGTTCTCACCATTTGCTTATTACCGCATTATTTTAGGGTCAATCATTTTATGTTACTTATTCTTCACTGGTGGATAATATATCATTAATCTGAATATCTAGATATAATCCTCCACCCTCATCAGATAAAAACCCTTGCTCTGTATTATCTAAAAACGTAATTGTTTTTTCTTCAATATTGTTTTGAACTTTTTGCGCTTGCTTTGTTAGATTAGTAGGCCGATTATCTGTTCGAAATGAAAGCGGCTGATTTTGATATAAACAAGTTATATTCCCAGACTGTATACAATTTTGATCTCCAAAAATTTGTGCTGATCGAATAGTTATATCACCGCCTTCACCACCTTCGGAAATATTATTTTCTGGGAGTAATAAAAAATTCTCAGATGATCCTAGGTAAAAAGAATCGTTTGCAAATGTTTCAATATCTATATTACCGCTATCAAGAGCCCCCTTACTCGCGATTACATTATTATTCAGAAATATATCACCAAAAACCGACTCAAAGTTTATATCGCCACCAGATGATTGAATAAGATTATCATTTAAAGCAATTGTATCACCTGAAATAATATTAATATCATTCTCAGCAGAATTGATTATTGATGAATTTTGAATATCAATATCACCACCAGAAAGAACAAGATTTAATTGATTCAATCCCTGCGATAAATCCATTGTTACAGAATCGGCAGTTGTCAGGGTAATCAATGAACGATTACCCTGAATCCTCCCTCCATTCATTTCAATACGAGGGGCTTGGATAACAATTTTTCCATCGCCGCCGACCTCTATCCTTCCTTGATGTGAGATTGTAGATGCCAAGGCGGGAGAAAAATTAAAATTTAATATATTATCTGCATCCATAACATCACCATCAAGAATATCATGGGTTGATGCAATAAACCCTCCAGTTTGTATAACGCTTGTTGGTCCGATTATAATGCCTTGGGGATTAATGACCGCAATTGTTCCGTTGGCTGTTATGCGCCCATCAATAAAGGTAGAAAATAAAAAGCTAGGAATACGATTTAAAGTAAATGAGGCTGCGTTTGGTTGCTGAAAAATAACATGATGATCAGATGCAATATCAAAATTATTCCAATTTAATATGGCTCTATCTGTTGGTTGTTGAATGAGTGTTTGCGATTGATTTTGTGAAACTGATACCGACCCTGCTGAGATTGATGCAAGATCAGGCGATGCTATTGATGGTAGCGACCACATACAACATATAAAAAATATAAATTCCCTTTTCATTAGAATTCTCCTGTTAATGTGAGAGATAATCGTGGAGAATCATGCTCACGAGCTGTTATTCCATTCCGATATATTGGATTTGATATTTCAAATTGAATATTTGTAGTTTGATAGAGTGTGGCGCGCACACCTACTCCCATTGATGAAATTGCATCAAAATTTTCTTTCTGCATATTTGTTTTCTTTTGACGTGCAATGGCTCCGTCGATAAACCCATATAATTGTGTAGAGAAATTTTGTAGCACAATATCATATTGCGGTTGCGCCAATTCTAATGAAAACGCCATTCCATCATCGCCTGTTATGCTTGCAAACGGAAAGGCACGCCCTATATTTGGGCCGCCTGCGACAAATTCTTCACTCGCCACTAACGGATCAAATGAATATTGTACTTCAGTGGATAATATTAATTGATAGCCTTTATCTCCAACAAATTTCGCATACTCATGATCGATATTTATTTTGGTAAAATTAAGATCACCATCGGGGCGTGATAAAAATTGATCATCTGATGTCCCGCTAATCGCATCAATGCCTTTGTTTATAGTAATATTCGTATTTGATATTTGTTGATTACCCGATATTAAATTTTGCCATGACCAAGATACTACATCGACCTCATCTTTAAAGAAATTTAAATCAAAAATTGATGATTCTGATTTTAAATGCCGCCATGATAATGATGTTGATGATTGGGTATGCGGTGTACGTTTTAAAGGGACAAATAGAGATGTTTCAAAAAAATTACTTTGTCCTGTGGCGATAAATCCTAAATCTGCCTGCGGGGATGAGCTATCAATTTTTCCTAAACGATTTTTCCATCGAATACCATCTGACCCCAACCATGATTCCGTGAATATTTCACCATAACGAACAGTATCATCGCCCATATATTCGGCACCGCGCGCACCAATTAATTCTAAAAATGGTAATAAATGATAAGATTCAACCTCTGATATTAATCGCAATGTATGATCATTTTCCGCGCTTCCATATGTATCAATACGATAACGCGCCTTGTATGATTCTTGTTTTGTGTCTATATCAAAATTGAATGCATCTTTTTGTTGATTTGGTTTGACTGTTGCTTTCGCTGACAGACCCGGAATTTCATTTAATAAAAGTAGTGTCTTTTGTGATTGCGGAACAGAAAATACAGAATTTGATTTAAAGGACGAAATGATATTTTGCGCTGCATATGGTTCAATTTTTTTATCATCTATATCTATTTTCATTTCAATTAATTGAATACGTGCATTATGTTTTGTTGGTGAGATAAAATCAATTTTCGCGCGGGATAATAAATATCCATTTTGTTGATAAATATGTGTCAAATTTTTTGTGAGTTGATTTAAATCAGATTTTGAAATTTTTTTATTCAAATACGGACTTGATAATTCATTCAATTGTTGTTTTGAAAATAATTTTGTAGGCGAGAATGAAATTTCATGCAGTATAAATGTGGTGCCAACCTTTGTTCGCGCGTGACATACGCCCGTCATCGCCCCCGAAATAAGGCACACGATAGCAACCAAATGCAGAAATTTCATGATGCGCGTGAATACCACAATATTTATTCGCCGCGCAAATAAAAGAATTTTATATTTTCATAATTTAAATTTTTTGAGTTCTAAATGTTTAATAACACGATCGGCTATGCGTTTATCACTAAAATTGAGCACATTAAAAAATTCATGATCAGGTTTGCCAAACTCAATATGATATGGCGCGGTTGTGGTAATTACATCACCGCCCGCTTCGCGCACAATGATCAAATGCGCCATATCCCACTCTTTGGGGCCACGTTTGCCATACCCATTAGCAGAAACATGCCCTTTCCCATCTGCAACCATTACATTTCGGTTTGCGTATGGAAATTTATCAGATAACTCAAAATCAAAGCCTATTTCTTTTAGGAATAATAATGGCGCACTAGCAACATCATTTGAAAAATCAGCGCGTGTGACTGGCACAAGTTTTTCACTATCTTTCCATTTTAGTCCATAAATTTTTTCTGTAACTCCATTTGCACCAACAAAATAGGCGCCATGACCTTTTGCCGCATAATAAAAAGTTTTTTCAAGTGGTGAATAAATCACGCCAAATATCTGCTCGCGATTATATTGTAACGATGCCATCAGGACCCATTGATGTTTTAAATCTGAAAAATATGACGTGCCATCAATCGGATCAATAACCCAATAGGCACCATCAGGGTTTTCAAGATTATGCGATTCTGATTCTTCGGATATGACAGGAATATCGGGTGTGAAGGCAGATAATTGCGCCACCAAATAAACGCTGGTCGCTTTATCTGCATTGGTGACGATGGAATCGTCTGGTTTTATTTCACGTTCAATTGTATCGGGATTATTAAAGTAACGAAGGGCAATATCACCCGCCGCGACCATAATTGGCCTTATTTGATCAAAAATCGTATCCAAAGATGGAATTGATCCTATTTTTTCGCTTTTTGTCATTGTAACTGCCCCCGCTTTTTTTGTAGATATAGCATAGAAAAATAAAAACCCCAAAGGATTATCCCATGTTGAAAATCGGTGTTGTTGGTACAGGTTACGTTGGTTTGGTGTCGGGCACATGTTTTGCAGAATTTGGCATTAATGTTGTGTGCGTTGATAAGGACGAGAACAAAATCAACCGACTGAAAAATGGTGAGATCCCAATCTTTGAACCAGGGCTTGATGATTTAGTTGCTAAACAAGTGAAAGCTGGCCGCTTGACGTTTACAACAAATTTGTACGAAGCTGTGAAAGATGCCGATGCTGTTTTTATAGCGGTTGGCACACCGCCACGCATTACCGATGGTCATGCTGATTTAACATTCGTGTTCAAAGCGGCCGAAGAAATTGCGGTACATATGAATAAATATACAGTGATCGTGACAAAATCAACCGTACCCGTGGGAACAGCGCGCAAAGTTGCCGAAACCATTCGCCGCGTCAAACCCGATGCCGAATTTGATGTATGTTCCAACCCCGAATTTTTACGCGAAGGTGCTGCGATTGGTGATTTCATGCGCCCCGACCGTGTTGTGATCGGCACAGATTCTGATCAAGCTGCCGATATTATGCGCTCACTTTATCGTCCGCTTTATTTAAACGAAACACCAATGGTGATTACTTCGCCCGAAAGCGCAGAGATTATCAAATACGCATCAAATGCATTTTTAGCAACGAAGATTACTTTTATCAATGAAATTGCTAATTTGTGTGAACGCACAAATGCCAACGTACAAGACGTTGCCCGCGCGATGGGATTAGATGGTCGCATCGGATCAAAATTTTTACATGCAGGCCCTGGTTTTGGCGGCTCATGTTTCCCCAAAGATACATTGGCGCTCGCACAAATTGGTGAATTATATGAAGCGCCGCAAACAATTGTACGTAGTGTTTTTGAATCAAATAAAAAACGCCAAGAGCAAATGGCAAGCCGCGTCATCGCCGCCTGCGATGGTAATGTGGCGGGTAAAAAAATCGCAATATTGGGCGTTACATTCAAACCCAATACAGATGACATGCGTGATGCACCATCATTGGTGATTATTCCTGAATTGCAAAAGCAAGGCGCACAAATTCATGCATTCGATCCTGTTGGTATGGATCAAGCCAAACCATTATTACCGAATGTCACATGGGGTAATGATGCGTATGAAATATGCGCCGATGCTGATGCGGTTGTGATCATCACAGAATGGAATGAATTCCGCGCGTTGCAATTAGATCGTCTGCAATCTATCATGAAAACACCTTGCATGGTTGATTTGCGCAATATCTATAAAATTCCAGAGATGCAGGTGCGCGGGTTCCATTACGTATCAATTGGTCGTCCCGAGGTAAAACAAGATGCCACCGTACGTTTGCGCAGCGTATCATAATGCCTGATAAAATTTTACAATACCCGCAAGCATTATTAAACCAAGTCAAACGCCTTGCCGTCGAGGCGGGTGATGCCACGCTAATGCATTTTGATGAAGCAGGATTACACGGCGATCTTGTCATACATAAATCTGACGGATCACCCGTCACCATCGCCGATCAAGAAGCGCATGATATTATTATCGCGGGTTTAAAAACCATTACACCCTCTATCAGTATCATTAGCGAAGAAGGATCGCATGATAGTAGTATCATAACTGATTACACATGGTTGGTTGATCCGCTTGATGGCACGCGCGGATTTATAAAGGGTGATAAAGATTACACCGTTAACATTGCTCTTATTCACAATCACGAACCTATTATGGGCGTTGTGTATGCGCCCGCATGGGGCGAATTATATTCGGGTTTTAAAGGCGGTGAAGCTTTTAAACAAAATATTGATACTGAAACGGAAAAAGATATCCGTGTGCGCAAGGCACGCCGTGAGGGATTAACAATATTTGTGAGCCAATTCGAAGGCGCGACACCCAAGCGTGATGAATTTTTAAACGCATTTAAAATTGAAAAAATGACCAAACGATCAAGTTCATTAAAATATTGTTTGATTGCATCGGGCAAAGGTGATTTGGCGGTGCGATTCCAAGATATTTATGAATGGGATACGGCGGCATCCGATGCAATCTTACGCGCGGCAGGCGGCATCATGACCGATTGGTATGGCAAACCATTATCCTATTGCCACACGAAAGATATCGGCATTCACAAGGGTTTTATCGCGCAATCAGGGTATATTGATTTGAGCGAGTTTTATCACACATTATAACGGCGATTATCATACGCATCGCTCGTATCGGTTAATTCTGTAATTGATAATAAATCAATGGGATTGCTGAGCAACGTGCCCAAAGATGGAATGCCCCCAAAATTCGCGGCATAATTACCATGTGGGCGTTCATCCAATAATGCCAATGTGGCTTCGATATATTTCGGTGATGATGATTTCACCCATACGCCTTTTGATTCATCAAAAACATCCACACGTGATGGAATGGGACGCATCGGCATTTTCGCGCGAAGATCATCCATATCGGTTGAAGCGAGTTGCGTCGCCGCGCCTGAATCTTCAATTGAAAACTTTTTATCAAAAAATGCATATACTTCTTTTAATGAACGGGGCGATCCATCTTTGTCAAAAAATACGCCTTTGTTCGCCCGCGCTTCAGTCGGGAAAGCTGATGCCGCATTGCGGTTTGGGTTATCACGATATGCATCTAAAAATTTTGATGCACCACCTGGGCCCATAAAATGCGCAAGATACAATTCGGTGGAACCAATATCGCCGCCCACGGTTTTTTTCAAATGATTTTGATTTTCCTTGGCATATTCCGCCGCCATGTATGATGCGATTTTCGGGTCTTTGCGTAACGCCAAAATCTCACGACGATCAGATGCGCTTGCCACACGTCCGTCGTCGGAGATTTTGTTTGCGTAGGAGGATAATCCGTATTTATCACCATGGTCTTTCACCATCGATAACCATGTTGATTCAATAAATTGGTAAAGACCTGTGGCAGAGCTGGTTTTGGCCTTAGCGTCCGTTTTGAAATTGCTTTCCACCTTGGCTTGTTGCAAAAGATAGGAAAAATCGACCCCCGTCTTCGCAGACGCGTTTTGGATCGATGAGGCAATTTTTGCCCCCGCGCGGGACTGCAAAGCCCCTAAATCTTGAATATTGTAAGGATTCACCTGATTCCTCATTCATTTCACCCTGTTTGTTGATATCTTGGATATGTAATTGCAACAGATATGCCAGATTCAATAACGCCTCAAATGTGGTATTAATTATTATTATCTTCTTAACGAATTTCGGCGATTCTAGTCGATGTATTTATTCGCAAAGGATGCCCCATGCCTGTTGATTATAACCCACCTCTCGCCGATATGAATTTCTTACTCTCATCCGTCTTTCCTGTGACGGATTTGGCGCGTGATGATATTGACCCATCAATGGTGGATGTCATTTTATCTGAGGCGGCAAAATTAGCACGCGATGTCTTATCACCATTAAATTGGTCAGGTGATCAAGATGGAACAAAACGTCATGATGATGGATCAGTCACAACCGCACGCGGGTTCAAAGATGCCTATAAACAATATAAAGACAGCGGATGGAATTCTGTTCCATTCGATCCCGCACATGGCGGACAAGGATTACCATGGATATTATCATTTCCTATTCAAGAAATGTGGCAAGCCGCGAATATGTCGTTCGGCTTATGCCCGTTATTAAATCAAGGCGCGGTTGAGGCTGTGCATACGCACGGATCACAATATTTAAAAGATACATATTTAGAGAAATTGATCAGTGGTGAATGGACAGGTACGATGAATCTGACCGAGCCGCATGCAGGGTCTGATTTAGCATTGTTACGATCAAAGGCGACACGTAATGATGATGGGACATACAAAATTTTTGGTCAGAAAATTTATATCACCTATGGTGAGCATGATATGGCGGAGAATATCATCCATTTGGTGCTTGCGCGTTTGCCTGATGCGCCCGCAGGCGTCAAAGGAATTTCACTATTTCTTGTGCCTAAATTCTTACCCGATGGTACGCACAATGATGTGTTATGCACGGGCATCGAACATAAAATGGGTATTCACGCCTCCCCCACCTGCACCATGCAATTTGGTGATAACGGTGGTGCGATTGGATGGTTGGTTGGTGACGAACACCAAGGTTTAAAATGCATGTTCACCATGATGAATAATGCACGTTTGTCTGTGGGACTTCAAGGTGTTGCCATTGCTGAACGTGCCTATGGCGCGGCGTTATCATATGCGCAAGACCGCAAACAAGGATCACCTATCACGGGCGGTGACACAATATCCATCATTCATCACGAAGATATCAAACGAACTTTATTATCGATGCGCGCGCGTATTGATGCAGGGCGTGCCATGACTTATATGGCGGCGATCAATATGGACCAACAAAATACAGCAATCGTTGATGTGCTAACCCCAATTGTAAAAGCATGGTGTACGGATATGTCGGTTGCTGTGGCATCGGATGCTGTGCAAATTCATGGCGGCATGGGATTTATTGAGGAAACAGGTGTTGCGCAATATTACCGCGATGCGCGCATTTTACCCATTTACGAAGGTACAAATGGCATTCAGTCAAACGATTTGATGTTCCGCAAATTAATTCGCGATAAAGGCGCAGCTTTATTGTCGTTATTCAAAGATTGTCGGATGGGGTTATCATCAATAAACAAAGACCATATTAAACCACATATTGATGAATTAATTGATATAACCGAATGGGTTTTAGCGAATAGTGCGAACCTATCATTATGCGCCGCGATTGCCGTACCCTATTTACAATTATGCGGAACCGTGTTGGGTGCAGTGTTGATGGATAAAGAATTCTATTATATAGATGCTATCACTGATGAAAATTTTAAATTAGCAAAACGTGCTAGCATTAATGCCTACATGCATTTAATTTTACCGCAAGCATTAGGATATGCGCATATTGTACGCCATTCAGGCAATTTTATATCAACAATACCAGCCAGCGAACTTTAATTATTTAAATTCATCATGCGTGATAGATCGCATTTTTGATATACTTTTGCCATGGTATCAATCTGTGCATTTTGATGTAGGCTGCGGTTACGCGCATATTCATATCCCGCTTCGCGTCCCACACATGTACAAAATGCTTCGCGTTGTTTTTTTGTACCTTTTAACATCTGATCCGATAAACATGATTGATAAATTTGACCCGCAAGTGGCGCAGTATCAACGCATTTTGATTTTGCAAGATCGATAAAAATTTGGATATCTTCACCCAAAGGGTTTTGAGTTCGTAATTTTATAAATTGTTCTGCAACGCAGTCACAATTATATAATGTCGATTGTGATGAGTAATGGCATTGATCATAAGCACGGAATGTTTCGGTGATAATTTGAGGAGTTAGTTTATTTTTGCCTGCATCTGCATACAAAGAGAATGGGGCCATTCCAATCAACAGCCCCATACCAAAAATCCATAGTAATGAATTAAATTTAACGACCAAACAAACGACCCCAGAAGCTTTGTGGTTCTTCTGCTTCTTGTTCATTCTGATTTTGTGCCTGCATACGGCGCATACGCAATTCCAACTGACGTTGACGCATTTCTTTTTCACGGCGGTTGCGTTCTTGTAATTCGGCACGCAATTCATCAGCCTGTTTTTGTGATGCTTGTGATGTCAACATGACTTGTTGCGCTTGTTTTTGCCATTGATCGCGCTGATCTTTCAAATCGGTGACTTGGTTTTGCGCGAGGTGTAATTGATCCTCTAACATACGCACGCGCATTTTCACGCGCTCCATTTCAAGCATATCAGCCGCGCGTTGTAACTCGGCTTTCATCGCTTCTTCGGCGCTGTCGGCATTCACGCGGGCGGTGCGAGCACCAAAGACGCGTTCTAATTCTGATGTATCGATTAATTTTTGTCCTGCTTCATCAACTTCGTATGATAAACGACCTGTTTTCATTGCACGTTGAATGGTCGCTTTTGAAACGCCAGCCAAGGTTGCCGCGCGTTGAGCTCCGATTTTTGCCATAGGACTTTCCCCTCAATTTTTAAATATGTGAATAATGATTTCTAGCATGGCGGGACAAAAAATTTCAAGTTTTTCGGGTTACCACGTGACAGTTTTCCCCCAAAAGGTTACAAAGCCGCCTAAATGCGCCTTAACGACCTGCCGCCGCCCGCGCCAAACGGTCATTTATAGCCAAACCAATACCTGTTTGGGGGATGTTCATCACGGCAATCCCGCTAAATTCCGCCCGATCAAGCGCACGTAGATAGGCAAATAAATGGGTCGCGGCCTCGGTCAGATCACCCGTCTCGCTTAAATTCATCCATTGGTCACGAGGCAAATCACGGGCAAAACCCCCGCCGCGCACCCCCATAAATTTCATCGACCCAAAGGCAAGCAATGCCTCATTCGGCGCGACATCCACCGCATTTAATCGTACAGGGATAGACGGCGCATAATGTTTGAGCAATTGCCCAGGTGATTTTACCGCGCCCGTATCATCATCAGGTGTGGTTGCGTATGAAATAACAATTCCTGTTTTGTCAAAAATATCATCGGCCGTGATTGCACCCGTGCGCAAAATTTTAGCATCTGTTTCTGATAAATCCAAAATGGTTGATTCCAAACCAACGCGACATGTACCGCCCGCGATCATCAGCGGGCAATCATCACCCAAACTTTGTGCCACATGATACGGCGCCGTGGGTGATACTTCGCCCGAACGATTGGCCGATGGCGCAGCGATTAACAAATTTGATTCGTTTAATACCGATTGAAACACATCATGCGCAGGCACGCGCACCGCAATTGTATTTAATCCTGCTGTGACCAAATCAGACACAGGCGCATTTTCTTTTAATGGTAAAATGAGCGTCAATGGCCCCGCCCAGAAATGATGCGCGATTTCACGCGCGCGATCATCAAATACGGCGACTTGTTCCAATTGTTCGACCGATGCACCATGCACAATTAACGGATTAAATTGCGGGCGTGATTTTAATGCATAAATTTTTGCAACCGCCATAGAGTTCGATGCATCTGCCCCAAGCCCATAAACTGTTTCGGTCGGCAAGGCCACAACATCACCGCCGCGCAAAATTTCGGCAACTTTGCGGATGGAATCGGACGTGGGCGGTAATAATACGGTCATAACACCCTATCTATGCCCAAGGATTGGTTGAAAAAGCAAGTGGTTTTGAATATAACTATGGTCATGCCTGCCACCATAATCACCATTGCCCAACATAAGGGCGGAGCTGGGAAAACCACTCTCACCACGCAATTGGCGGTGGCAATCAGCGCCGAAGGCCACAAAATATTAGTCATCGATGCCGACCCGCAAGGATCAACCACGGCATGGCACAATGTTCGCGCCCGCGAATTGGGGCGCAAAAATAAAATTGATTTAAACAGTGCGCTCGGGTGGAAATTGCTCCGCGATATGCCGAACTTTGTCAAAGATTATGATTATATTTTAATCGACACGCCGCCCCATGCCGAAAGCGAGGCCAGCACCGCCATTCGTTTATCGCACTTGGTATTAATGCCCGTGCAGCCATCACCATTAGATGTATGGGCATGCGCCCCCACTATCAAATTAATTTTAAATGAGAAAAAACCCGTGATGTTGGTATTAAACCGCGTGCCTGCCACTTCAAAATTAAATGGCGCGATCATGGATAAATTATCCGACATGAAAATTATGGTTGCCAAACAAACATTGGGTAACCGCGTGTCATTTGCCTCATCCATCATGAAAGGATTAGGCGTGATTGAACAAGACCCGCGCAGTGTGGCAGCACATGAAATTTTATCATTATGGGGACATGTGAAATCAACATTACATCCGCGCACTGCATCAACACAAAAACGCGCATAATTTCTTTTTCAAGGTAAAATAATTTTTCCGCCCGTCATTGGGTGCGGCGCGCCTGTAGTCATCGGAAATGAAATCGGCAATTGTTTTAAAAAACGTGCGGCCATATAGGCAAAACCTTGCGCCTCCATAAAATCACCATTCCACCCAAGCGTATCAACGGAATGAACGGGAATGCCTGTTTCATTGGCAATTAACTCCATCATATATTTGTTATGACGACCACCACCTGTGATATAAATTGATAAAGGTTTTTGCGGCAACATATTGATACCGCGCGCCACACCATGAACTGTGAATGCCGTTAAAGTCGCAACGCGATTGTGCGGTGATACATCATTCAAACATGATAAATCCCACGCATTACGATCTAATGATTTGGGATAGGGCGCATCAAAAAATGAATGGTTTAATAATGTATTTAAAATAGCATCATCAATTTGTCCTGCACGCGCTATCGCGCCATCTTTATCATAGGCGCAATCAAAATATTGTTTCATCACATCATCAATTAAGGCATTGCCTGCACCGCAATCAAACGCGATAAAATCATCATTTTGTGATAAATAAGTAATGTTCGACACACCGCCAATATTGATCACTACAGATGGTAATTTTATTCCCGCCTTCATCATCAATGCACGATGATACACGGGTAATAATGGCGCGCCCTGCCCACCCATTGCCACATCATCGCCGCGAAAATCATAAATCACAGGACAACCAATCGCACGCGCAAGTGTCTCCGCGTCACCAATTTGCCATGTAAATTTTTTGGCGGGATCATGCGCAATTGTTTGCCCGTGAAAGGCGATATGGCCAAAATGAACATTATGTACGGCTCGAAATTTTTGAATGGCATCGATATGTGCGTTTGTCACGGCTTGCTCTGCCGCGCGGGTGATATCATTCGGTTCGCTCTGCCCCAATGATGTACGAATAACATCGCGCTCTTCATCACTATAGGCGCGGTAATATGTTTGACCATATTCGATTTCATCCACACCATCGGTGGTTAATATCGCCAAATCAATGCCATCGAGCGATGTACCCGACATACAGCCCAAAATAACATGTTTTTCTGTGTGATCTCTTGAAGTCGCCATCAATTTTTGTTACCACATTTCTATGACCATATACAAATCAGAATTCTTACAAAATTTGTCCGCCCGCGGTTTTATCCACCAAGGATCTGACCTTTCCACGCTCGACCAGAAATTAGCGGCAGGGCCACTCACCGCTTATATCGGGTTTGATGCCACTGCCCCGTCATTGCATGTGGGAAATTTGATGGGCATTATGATGCTCGCATGGTTTCAACGCACAGGGAATAAACCCATCACGCTTATGGGTGGGGGCACAACCAAAGTCGGCGATCCATCGGGCAAAGATGAGGCACGTAAATTAATTGACCATGACGGTATTCAAAAAAATATATCATCGATTAAAATAGCTTTTGCCAAATATTTAAATTATGGTGATGGCAAAACAGATGCCATCATGGTTGATAATGATGAATGGCTCAGCAAATTAAATTACATTGATTTTTTGCGTGATTATGGACGTCATTTTTCGGTCAACCGCATGCTGAGTTTTGATTCCGTGAAACTACGCCTTGATCGTGAACAAAATTTATCATTTCTTGAATTTAATTATATGATTATGCAGGCCTATGACTTTGTTGAACTCAACAAAAAGTATGGCGTCACATTACAAATGGGCGGATCAGATCAATGGGGCAATATTATCAACGGTGTTGAACTGGGTCGTCGTGCGATTAATGCCGAATTATTCGCCCTCACTTGCCCGCTGATCACCACATCATCGGGCGCGAAGATGGGTAAATCGGTAAATGGCGCAATCTGGTTAAATTCAGATATGCTCAGCCCTTATGATTATTGGCAATTCTGGCGCAATACCGAAGATGCCGATGTAGGTAAGTTTTTGAAATTTTATACATTCTTGCCGCTTGATGAAATTGCAAAATTGGAAAAACTTGAAGGCGCAGAAATAAATGACGCCAAGAAAATTTTAGCATTTGAAGCGACCAAACTCTGCCACGGCATTGATGCCGCACGCAACGCCGAGGCCACCGCAAAGGCCACGTTTGAGCAAGGCGGCGTCGGTGATAATTTACCAACCATCTTTGTGACGAATGCAGAATTGGTATCAGGCATCGCCGCGACCGAATTATTCCGCAAAGCAGAATTAGCCGAAAGCAATGGCGACATGAAACGTTTGGTGGCAGGTCAAGGCGCGCGTATTAATGATGTGGTGGTCACCGATCAAAATATCAAAATCACAACAAATGATTTAACGGGTGATGGATATATAAAATTATCGGCAGGAAAAAAACGCCATGCCCTTATAAAAGTTGCATCTTAATTCATAACAAGCTTAATTCATTTCACGCTTTTTAGGTGGTGGTGATTTTGGTAATGTCTCGCCACCTTCAAATAAAATTGATCTTAAGAAACCTGGTGCAAGCACAGATAAAGGGTTCACAAATACATCTGGTTTTTCAGGTGTACCCTTAACGGCATAAGTGGCTGCAATAATACCACCATCCTTACCGCCCGTAAGCAATTCACCCACCAATGGAATTTTGCTGACGATTTTATTTACACCTGCGATTGGAACAACAGTACCTGAGATATCAATTGTATCTTTATCTTGATTTAAAACGCCACCAAATGTGAGCCCGATAGATGATCCTGATGTTTTCCCGTTGCGCACATTAATAACACGCCCGTTTTTACTATCGCGCCAATCAAATTCGGCACGCATACGAGCAAAATCCATCCCCTCATTATTCAGCAACGCCCCCAACCCCGATAATGAAAATGCGTTAATTAATTTTGCCAAAATAGGCGCTTTGACAATTTTAAAATTACGAATATCTGCATTACCGCGAAAATCATTTAGTCCTAAACCTGATATTTGCGCCGCTTGAATATTTAATTCACCGCCGCGCATATTGTTATAAATATCAAACGCATCTAAAAAAGCACCTGCATTTTTTGTATTAATCGACAATGAATTTAACCCCGATGCATTAGGTTTAATTTGTACAGAAACTGAATCATTTTTTCCAACAATGCCTGTGAAATCTAAACGGCGAAGATCACCATTTTGATTGATATCGGCATTGATGCGAGCATTCCGAATGATTTGATCAGCGCGATCCCCACCACGTAATTTTGGTGTTTCGACTGTGACAATAGATTCGATTGATGATGTTGATGACGATGATTGACCACTATCTTTTTTACCAATAAAGCCACGACCATCAACTGATGGCCCCTTAATATCAAATTGAAATTTATTTGGAGATGTCTGCTTAAAATTTAGCGCAAAATTATTTACATCACCCAATTGTACCATTGAAAACGCGCCCGATGCCACGTCGTGCATATTTCCTACCTTACCAAATTGCAATGTGCCGAGGGCTTTATCATTTCCGATAGCGATATTCAATGCATCAATTTTCTGCACTTGATCGCCCTTCATATATACTTTTGCTGTCGCAAAACCTGCACGCCCGATTGGTTTTTCATACCCTATAGGTGATACCACCACGCGCGCATTTGTCAAATTTGATGATACATCAATTATTGCGGATTTATCTTTTTCTTCTTTATATTCAATATCAGTTGGTACAACCCCATCGACAAAATCTGAAATTTTAATGCCCATTGTTTCCCGAAATACTTTATCAGTATCAATGCGTGCAATTAAATTGAAATTATAAGGAGCGGATTTTTGATCAAGAAATTCTTTATAATCAAATGATGCATTACGTCCCGCAATTTGCCCCGCACCTTTGAATCGAAATTCACCATCATCCACAACAATATTATACGGCCCGCCCGTGATATCCATCCCGCTCACAATTTTTGGCAAGAGAACATTATTAATTGATCCCGTGACGGCAACATCAACATCATCCATATTTATTTCGTCTGTGCCTGGCACAGTTAACTTTACATTTGCGTTTCCTGTACCTTTTACCATCTTTGGATCAATGCCAATCACATCTTTCAAAGATACTGGCTCTGTATAAATATAATCTAAAATACCGCTGATTGGTGAATCAGCATTTGCGTCAATCAAAATCATAGTCGGGTTTGGGTTCGTTAAATTCGTGACTGTGACATTTCCCGATGTCAAATTCATACTGCCAATTTGTCCACCATCAACTTTTATTTTCAATGTATCATTCTCAATAACGACATTACCAAACCCATTAATGACAGGCGCTAATGGTTCACGATAATTAACTGACAAATTTTTATAATCAAATGTGGCGTGGGGCGAGATCAACTCCCACTCATCTGATTCATTTTTTTGAAAGGGCGCTGTAAACACAAGATTGGTAATAATACCCTTTGATAAACGACGCGTAATCCATTCTGCCGCATTTGTATCTTTAAATTGTTCAGGCCATAAGGATGAAACTTGTTCTAAAGTTATTTCCTTTAACTTAAACATCAAAGGTAATTTATTCCCATCACGCTTACCCGAAACGGCAAAGGCTGTATCTTTAAATTGACTTGACGATATATCACCATCAATATTTACAATTGAAAAATCTTTATCTAACAATCCCGACACAGAGCCATTTAAAACAATATCCTCGCCTGAAAAAACAGACAAGGATGACATTAAACGTCCCATTAAACTTGTATCAAATGATGAAAATTTAATCTGAAAATTTGTAGTTTTGTCTTTTTGTCGATTGGCAAGAATGTTTAGCTTTGAAATTTTATTAATATTTTCCTGAGCGCCAGCAGAATATGAAATATCGGCATTCAGAGATTTATGTGTGCGTAAAACAGATAAATCAACATTATCCAACGCCCACGTTACGCCAGAAATATGATCCTCAGAAATAAATTGAGCATCTTTAAAGATAAAAGATTCTAAATTATTCCACACACCCAATATTGAGTTTGGTAAAAAATTATTATTTAAAAAAAGTGCATTCTGAATATCTTTTCCAGTAATTGGATCTAATTGAGTAGAGCTAGACTCAGCGCTTTGATCTAAAAATGAAAAAATAAATTCACCTTTTGACGTTCGAATCATTTTAATTGAAGGCTGCGTGATAATAATCGCCTCTGGGGATATTTGCCCAATTAACAATGCGGCTTTTGATAGGCGAATGCCGACAGAGTCAATATCCACAATACGGCGTGTCCCTGAAAATAATCTGAAATCAGATACGCCCAATGATAATGGCCCACGAAAGCTCGGCCATTCTGCGATAATCGATCCCGTTCGTAATGTAATATTTTTATTACCGTCTGTAATCGCAGATGCCAAATACGGCGCGACCCAAGACACATTCACAGGGCCTTTGGAAAATTGCCACAAAGCAATACTCAAAATAATTGCCACAACAAATAGCAAGCCTGCGATAATCTCAAGGCAGGACAACATTGTTTTACCGCTAAAGTGTAGTGCGCGTTTGATCATTCCAAATATTACTATGATTGTAGAAAAAGTTCCAGTGGCGGTTTAGGTGATTTGAATCCAATCATCTTCACATTTCCAAAACCCGATTGCCCCAGCAGCACATCACAAAAGCCTATTTTTTGAACCATATCGCGCAATTCACTCTGAGAATAAACACAAATATTATCGTAAATTTCGTGTCTATCTTGCATATCGGGTGAGATTTTTGCAAAACGTTCGTCTATGGGTAGATGTCGCGCTTCGTGCGTTAAACCATATTCTGTTTCTGCCCCCGCCATAGATAGAAATAACGCACCATCCGATTCCAGAGCATTATAAAAGCGCGTGAGTAATTTATACGCATCATTATACGAAATATAATTGAGAGCGCGTTGTGAATAGATTATATGAAGTGGAGATGGAATATCATCATTTACAATATCCAAAAAATTTTTACGCAGATGTTTGATTATCGGGAAGATATGACCATCATGTCCATAAGCAGAAAAATAATCATCGGGCAATTCAATTTTATCAATCATGGTCACAGAGGCACCAGCGATGCTCATACGTTTTGTATGAACACCATACCGTCCGCCACATTCAATAACGTTAATATGGTTATGTTTTGATTTTAAATAATGAATATAATCCAAACAGGCACGATCAAGATCATCCATTCGTTGTGATTTAATCGTCGCCGCATATTGATCTGGCGTCCATATACGCTCATATTTATTGTCAGTAAAATCTTGAAACATAATAAAAACAGATAGCGATTTTAATGGTTTTCTGCAATACAATTGAACAGATCAAAGGATTTTTATCATGACACATTTACGCATAGGCACAAAAGCACCACCCTTCTCTCTTCCCGCCGACCATGGCGATACGGTTGCATTAAAAGATTTTAAAGGACAAAAATTGGTTTTATATTTTTACCCCAAAGATGATACGTCAGGTTGCACCAAAGAGTCATGTGAATTTAATGAAAATATCAAATCATTTGAACGCATCGGCACGGCGATTGTTGGCATTTCAAAAGACAGTGTGAAGCGTCATGATAAATTTAAAGAAAAATATGGATTTAAATTTAAATTAGGGTCAGATGAAAATTCGGATGTATGTGAGCAATATGGCGTATGGGTTGAAAAATCAATGTATGGCCGCAAATATATGGGCATTGAACGCACGACAT
>JBIICJ010000024.1:0-23768 GCA_044238965.1 Micavibrio sp.
GATTATCAAATCAGTACACAATCAAATTTCTGTGCGTGGACATACCGATGCTGCGCCCTATTCTGATGAACGTGGGTATACGAACTGGGAATTATCATCTGATCGCGCCAATTCATCACGTCGCGTTTTATTGGATAATGGCGTGCCCATGAATAAGGTTGCTAACGTCGTGGGCAAAGCCGATACGGATCATTTTATCGCCGATAATCCAATGGACCCTCAAAATCGTCGGATTAGCATTATTTTGCTTCGCGATAGCCTCACCCGCGAAAAAGGCGGCGTCAATTCAACAAATAAAGTTGGAAAGGCCAGCATTTTACCTGATGGCCCTGCTTTCCGCCCCACCCAAGGCACTGTTAATTTCCCTTAAAATAAATTTTTTATTTGACAGGATAATTCTTTTAACGTTAGTGTTTGGTTATGAATTTGTTTTTCGTTCATCAATCACGAATGTTGATGTGTCGCGGTTAGATCCGCCGACATGGGATTTTTATATCCTGATCTAACCGCTCTCCAAAATCGCAAGAATTTCTCCGCGTAAAATTATACAGACAATCTTTATTTATTATTTTTGGAGATTAAACATGACAATTAGCACAACTGCACCTACATCTAATCTATCAATCGTAACGGCATTCCTTGAAACAAGACGTAGTGGCGTCCTTGACTCAGTTGCCGTTTTGGAACGAACCCCGCTTGGCAATATTATTCGCGCGCAAGAAATCGGTAAAGGAATCGAAGAAAAAGCAATTACGAAATTTCGTGAACAATTCCCTACCGCTATTTGCGAATGTAAGGTCGGTTAAATTAAAACTTATTGGAACGGGGGAATCCGTTTGGTGGTAATTTACCGCTTTGCGCGCGTTCCCCCACCCATTCACCCACATTGGGTACGTTCATTTGACGCGTGCCTGATGTGAATGTGAGACCATCTTTTAATTTAAATGTTTTGGCATCAGAGAAATGCCCATCTTTGTATTTTTGTAAGATGACACCCTTGCCTTTTGCCATTTCGGGAATTTGATCGAGTTTAAACACAAGCAATTTGCGGTTCTGACCCATAATGGCAATATGCGTATCTGTTTTCGCCACAGGTGCACAGAATACGGCATCACCATTATCATCAACATTCATAATGGATTTTCCGTTTTTGGTTTGCGCCAAACATTCACTGGCGGGAACAATAAACCCGCGCCCATCGCGTGAGACAAGCAGGAATTTTTGTGCATCATCATATGTCATTAAACAAACGATATCGGCATCATTCGGGATATCGACCAATAAACGCACAGGTTCGCCAAAGCCGCGCCCCGATGGTAATTTATCACCGCCCAACGTATAAAAACGACCATTGGTGGCATAAGCGATAAATTTATCGGTGGTTTGCCCCGTGACAATAAATTTCTCACGATCGCCATCTTTATATTTAATATCGGCAGTATTAATTTCATGACCCTTCATCGCCTTGATCCATCCCTTAGCGGAACAAACAACGGTGATAGGTTCTTTTTCGATCATGGCCGTATGCAAATCAATCGCCACAGGTGTTGGCGCGACATCAAATTTGGAACGACGCGCGGATAATGCGGGAACTTTCTCATATTCTTTTTTCAAATCGCCTACTTGGCGTTTGATTTCATTCCATTGTTTTGTTTCTGATTTTAACAATGCCTCAAGATTTGATTTTTCTTTGGATAATCCATCATGTTCTTTGCGGATTTCCATTTCTTCCAATTTACGCAAGGAACGAAGGCGCATATTTAGAATTGCCTCGGCTTGCACGTCTGTTAAACCAAATTTTTTCATTAATGCTGGTTTTGGTTCTTCAGATTCACGAATAATTTTAATCACTTCATCGATATTCAAATAGACAATCAAATAACCAGCCAAAACTTCGAGGCGATGAATAACTTCCGCCAAACGGAAACGTGATCGGCGCAATAAAACATCCTGACGGTGATTCAGCCATGACCGCAACACATCCATGATCGGCATAACTTTGGGCTCAATGCCGCCGTCAAGCACGTTCATGTTCAATGGAAAACGCGATTCCAATTCTGTCGCGCGGAATAATGCTTCCATTAATAATTGTGGTTCAACAGTTTTTGCCTTTGGCACAATGACCAAACGAATATCTTCGGCACTTTCATCGCGCACGTCATCGAGCATTGGAATTTTTTTATCGTTGATCAATTCTGCAATTTTCTCAACCAATTTTGCCTTTTGTACTTGGTACGGAATTTCGGTGATTACGATTTGCCAATTATCACCTTTTACTGTTTCTTTCACCCACTTCGCGCGCACGCGGAATGACCCACGCCCTGTGCGATACGATTCACGAATGCTTTCTTTGGATTCAACAATTACGCCGCCAGTTGGGAAATCGGGTCCTGTGATCACTTTACAAATATCATCATGCGTGGCTTTGCCATCAATCATCAATTCCATGGCGCTACATAATTCCAAAATATTATGCGGCGGAATGGATGTCGCCATCCCCACAGCAATACCTGAGGCTCCGTTCGCGAGCAAGTTGGGGAAATTGGCGGGCAAAACAACGGGTTCTAATGTTTCGCCATCATAGGTTGCGCGGAAATCATTCGCATCTTCGTCAATACCTTCGAGCAAATTAATCGCGGTTTGTGTAAGGCGCGATTCCGTATACCGCATCGCCGCCGCATTATCACCATCAATATTACCAAAATTCCCCTGACCATCCACCAAGGGATACCGCACAGCGAAATCTTGTGCGAGTCGGACCAATGTATCATACACCGCCTGATCACCATGCGGGTGGAATTTACCGATAACGTCACCCACGACACGCGCTGATTTTTTCGGCATTTGGTTGGGGTTTAATTTCAATTGATACATCGCAAATAATAAACGACGATGGACAGGTTTTAATCCGTCACGCACATCGGGCAATGAACGCGCCATGATGGTTGACAACGCATAAGATAAATAACGTTCCGCCAGCAACGGGCCCATTGGTTCGTTGACAATATTTTGAATAGCATTGGTGGTTGGTGGCGGTTTACGAGCCATAATTTATGTTCCTTTGTTGTGATCAACAGATTGTGCCAAAAGCCGCGCAAAACGCAAGCGCGTTTCAGGAATCCCCTTGGAATGTTGTGCAAAAACCCAATGTTCGAGAAAATAACCTGTCATTTGAATGCCTATCAATACATCGGATAGCGAAATATCGGTCACCGATGCGCGGTTAATCAGAAAATTTGGAAGTGGCAATAATTTATCTTTGTACGCTTCACCTTCCTCACGGCTGACGGTGCAACCCGATTTGGGACTCATGTAGATTAAATCTTTTGCAACGCCGCCACCTGCGCATTTAGAAAAATCAAGCGCAAAGCCAAGTTCTTTCATAAATGAAATTTCCCACATCACAATTGCCGCGCCCCAAATATGGTCATGCGTCATTTGTTCGAGCAATGCATGCGTACCCCAAAATAATCCCACATGTTCTTCACGCTCAGGTAATCCATTTTCAATTAAACTTGTGACAGACATTAGTGCCGATAATTTCAAAGGATCATTGATAAATTCAAGCGCCATATTTTCGCCATCTTGAATATCAAAATGTCCCAATTGATCATTTGTTTTCGCCGACCAATCAATATTAACAACAGCGCCAATATCGAGAAGCCCCTTATGACGCGTAGAATGCGCACCATAAATATATCCATGATGCCGCCCATGATTTTCGGTCAGCAATGAAATAATGCCGCCTGTTTCACCATGCGTGCGTTTGGATAACAAAATTCCCTGATCAGACCAACTAAGCATACATCATGACTCCGTTATCGCACGCCAGACGTCCAAGGCCTGCTTGGTTTCCATGACATCATGCACGCGAAATATATTCACGCCCAGCTCATAACCATTAATTATCGATGCGATTGATCCACCTAATCGTTGATCAGGCGATGCATTCCCGCAAATTTTTTCGATAAATGATTTGCGTGATGTGCCCAGCATTAATGGACAACCCAAATCTTGGAAAACATCCAATGATCGTAATAATTCCAAATTATGATCTAAATTTTTTCCAAACCCAATGCCTACATCAATCCATAATCGGTTTTGATCAATATCTTTATTAACACAAGTTTGAATACGTTCTGATAAAAATTCTTTTACCTCATGCACAACATCATCGTAATATGGCGCGGATTGCATAGTTTGCGGCGTACCAACCATATGCATTAAACAAATAATGGCATTTGAATTTTTAATAGTATCAATAGAATTAATATCATGTGTTAATGCCGATACATCATTAATTATCTCAACATTATATTGTAACGCTGCGCGCATCGTTTCGGCATTGCGTGTGTCAACCGATATAACTACATTCTCTTTTTTTAAAATTTCAATAACGGGAAGGATACGGTCAATCTCTTCGAGTGGTGAAATGATATCTGCATTCGGACGCGTCGACTCACCGCCGATATCAATGCTATCTGCCCCCTGCCCCCACATTTGCATGGCGTGATCAACGGCACGATTTACATCAACAAATTTTCCACCATCGGAAAAACTATCGGGTGTAACATTCAAGATACCCATGATATGGTATGGATGTATCTTCATGCGGCATTTTCCATGACACGTGCCATTTGATCAGCGGGTAATTGAGAAATTAATTCATCAATTGATTTCTGTGATTGCGGGTGAACCCAATCAGGCGCGATATCTTGTAGTGGATAAAGCACAAAACCGCGTTCATGCATACGCGGATGCGGAACAACCAAACCTTTTTCTGCAATGATCTGATGATTATAAGCGACAATATCAAGATCAAGCACACGCGCTTCGTTTTGCACCACGCGCACACGCCCAAAATCAGATTCAATTGACAACAAAACTGATAATAATTCATGCGGGGACAATGATGTTTCAACACGCGCAACCGCATTGTGAAACCATGGTTGATCAGATATAGGCACGGGCGCTGTTAACCAAACACGTGAGAGCGCAACAACGCGAACACCGCAATCATTCAGCACATAAATTGCATGCGCTAGAGTTTCTGCGGGGGTTCCAAATTGTGATGGTAAATTTGCGCCTAAGGCTACATAAATCATGAGTTATTCATGCCATAAAACAGACATGCAAACAACCAATGATCACATATTAACCCCAATGACGAACAGCACCAGAATCCATATGCACAAAGCCAGAGCGTGGATAATAACCAACACCGCCTGCGTTTAATCGCATGGCAAGATCACGCACGCGTGATGGCGATACACCATCCAAACGGACATCAATGGCCTGCCCTGAAAGGTGTAATGAATTTTTCGCAACACCTTCTGAGTTAGAGCGCAAAGCCCCATTCGTTTTTGGCGAACGATAACCAGAAAGAAGTGAGTATGGATTTGATGATCCAGTCGCCCCATGTACAATTGCTACGATGTCAATTGCACGGGGGTCAATTGGAAAGATTTCATTTTGACGAAAATCACGCAGAACATAGTTAATACGCTCAAAAGCTTCGGGTAAATATTTATTACCGACGCGATAAACACCTGAAAAATTTTCGCCAGTATGTTGATTGCGAAATGACACACGATAAGACGAATTATCACCCCACGCCAATGCTGGCGTTACTAACCCAGCTGATAGAAATGCAGTTGCGGATAATGTTAATCCTGCCTTTAAAAAACCACGACGTTCGATTGTGGATTGCACAAGCGCATTAAAATCAAAGTTGGTGACATCCATTTTAAAAATCCTTTCGGCTTTTATGTGGCAAATTTTTAAATAAACGAAAATTGAAAGCTGATATTAGAAAGAAATAAAGAGAAGAAAAGAGAAAATCATATGATCAACGCAGTAATCCCCTGACTCTTTGATTGTAAGGCGACCATAGGACACATGCAAGTTTTTTCATTTAAAGTCAAAAATACATTTAAATTACTTTTGATATAAATTATTTACTTATTCTATACTTGTTAGAACTGTAAAGATTGTGGCAATTTTTTGGCATCTAATAAAGCTTTATATAACTTCATGTCATTATCATAAATATCCGTGCCAGTAATTAAACGCCCATCATCCATCCAAATAGTTTGATATGTCAAATATACCAACATATCATCCGTTGATAGTTCTTTTGTTTTCGTCGTAGAGAGAATTTGATTCATGGTTTCATCCGACCATCCTTCACGCTCCTCTAAAATAAAATTAGCTAATTTTTTAGGATCAGCAACACGGATACACCCCGAACTAAGTGCGCGGTAACTTTTCGAAAATAATTCAGGTGTGTTGGTATCATGTAAATAAATGTCATATTTATTTGGCATTAACACACGCACGCGCCCAAGGGGGTTTTCATCACCAGGGTCTTGCACCATACCATAGGCTTTTAAACCATCCGTTGTCACGTTATTCCAATCAATCGTAGCCGGGTCAATTTTTTTAGCGCCGTCAGATGTATATTGAACAAGTTCTATACCTTTTTTCGCGAGCGCATTTGTATCTTTGCGAAGCGCAGGTAATAAATCTTCTGATTTAATTGTCGGTGGCACATGCCACGATGGGTTAAAACGGATGCCCTTTATATGCGCAATAAAATCTTGGGTTGCACGATCTGGACGCCCCACAATAACGGGAATTTGTTCGACGACACGTCCATCTTTTATCAATGATACAATTTGGCGTGCAATATTTACTTCCACATATTTTACTGGCTCATTTCGTGGTAACCATCGCAACCGCTCCATTGTCGCAATAATTTGAACCATTTTTTGCATAGGACCACGTTGTAAAGCTTTAAAAGTTCGCTCCCCAATGACGCCGTCATCCTTTAATCCACTTGCCCGCTGAAAATCTTTGACGGCGCCTACTAAGTCATCATCATAAACATCGCTGGAACCTGAAACATCCAACACATGACGAACAGATTTTATCAAAGGATGTTTTACACCTGGGGTAATCGACCCAGGAAATTTTTTATTAGCTAACAACGATGCCTTACCATCGATTAAACTTTTTTGAGTGGCTTTTAATTCACTTTTCAGGCGCGTGTATAATTCACCTTGTGGCTCAAGCGATTCCAAAGTCTCGGTAACATCATTTTTTTCTTCGATAAATTTTAGCAAATCATAAGCATCCATCGGACGCCATGACCGTGAATCCGTACCTATTGCAGATGGCTTTACGCGAATACCTGTCATGTCTTGGGTATAACAGATCACCGCCTCTGACATCATTAATTCAAATGTAAGTGGATCATCAAAACCATCATCAATCAGTTTTTGTAATGCACCAACCGCATAATTATCAGGGTTTAAGCCATGGTAATCAGCTTGTTCCATAATTTCCAAAGCGTCCTGTGCACGAGATGAGGCGCGCGAACTCCCATTAGACCAAAATGAATCAAAATCACGATCGCGATAAAATTGATAAATAGCATCTGGATTCTTAAATGAAACATCTCCTGCTTTACCACTTTGCAAAACAGTAACCATTTGCTCAGATTCTAACGATACATTTTTGATTTGTGACGATAATTCTTCATCAGGTATGATCTGAAGTGATTGAGCCACACAAATTGATGGTGACAATATAATAAAGGCAGCAATCATAATTTGTTTCATGGTATTATGTCCCGATCGTTATAATTCCATGGAGATTCATGTAATTTTTTTATTTGAGCCAAAGAATTCCATTGATCAGGTTTCAATTCAGGCAAAAACCAATCGCATCCCTCATTCAACCAATGTTTACGAGCTGTTATAATTCCTTCTGGCGTGGCGTCATCATATCCAAATTCAGTGCCACAACAGGGACAAATAGCATGAGATGGTTTATCGCCATGTTTTCCCCATGGTTGATTTTCATTCTCGTATCCGCACACGCGACATAAGTATGAATAATCTCTTTTTTCGTCAGTTATATCACTCATTGGGTTTCTCAGTTTGATCTTTCGAATTTATCATCTGCGCCTGAAAATACTCCATATTTGTACGATAGCCATGAATATCAGGATTAGGTTTAAACATTGTACGCGGTACATTATTCTTTGTTTTCACCGCGAACCAGTTTTTGTCTGGATTATATAGAACTGTATCGCCATCTGGCTGTACGATCGTCAATGTGCCAATCGGCGGGTTTTTTATAAAATTATGAGTGGCTGTAATATATTCATCCTGCTTTTGAAACCCAAAATCTTTGCCATGTTTTTTAAAATGTGCTGCCGCATTTTGCTCTGATGTCATTTGGCGTGTACGTGTCCAAATTTGACCTTCCACTTTGGTAATGTTGGGATCGGATGTAATACTCCCATTATTTTCCGACAAAAAAGGAACGGCAAATACAAAGAATGCCACAACAAGTAAAATTGTTTTACGCGTAAAAAAACCAATAAAGGCGGGCGAAAAAATACGACGCAACATTAATTTGAATCGCTCCCCGTCGTCGTCATTTTCTGATTGTCACGTTGATAGAGTACTTCATCTAAAATATTACGTAACTGCGCGGCATTTTCCATGTAGGGGATGAACGCCAAGCGAGAACCAGTTCCCGTTACCACTAACGTGGCATAATTTAAAAATTGTCCCATTAATGTACGTTGAATTTCAACACTCTCAATACGATCAAGACGAATTTGCAATGTATCAATTTTAATAATCCCCGAACGAATAAGAAGGCGTTGGTTCGTAACCACAAACATCATAAAATGTTTCATCACATAAAAAAATCCACCCATCACCAACGCGACAAGAGATAAGAAAAAACCCAAAGGCGGCGCAAATGTAAAAAAGAATAAGGCCACCATTAACATGACCAATGGTTTCCAAAAAATACCTTGAGAAATAATGGCTTTGCCCAAAACTTTTTCTCCTTCGCGCAATTCCGAGGGAACGTCTTGACGACGAAGGGTTAAAGATTCATGAGCATCCATAAATTATTCTCCCCTATTTTGTTGGCGATCTTCTTTTTCTGAAATAATACGTGCTTTTTCAATCGCGCGGCGGAATGTTAATGGGTCAGATAATTGTGGCAACAACATTTCACCCACGCCCATACCGCGCACTACCAAACGACCAAAGTTAAAAATACGCCCCCAAAAACTTTGCACAACAGAAACGCCTTCAATACGATTAATATTCATTTCACCAACATATCGTGCAACTAAACCACGTTTATAAATTAATCGTGATGTTGTCACAGCAACTTCAGTTGTTACTTTGATGACTAACATTTGTGCGAATTTCAAAACACCTAATAAAAAAATCAATAAAGAAAATAATTTTATGCCAGGGTGTAATTTACGCAATTGTTCAACCCATCCATCACCATCAATTAACGGGATCGTCATAAGCGTAATTTTTCCAGGCAAATATGGTTCTAATTGAATTGCTGATATCACAATTGTGATTGCAAAAAATAGCCCCCATACAATATTGCTCATGGCTTGAACATCATAAAACCAATGAAACCGACCCACGTGGATCAATTTTTCCTCTGGGGCTAATGATTGTTCAACATACATTAAAGACATGGATTATTCATCCCCGAGTGAGATACCAAGCGCGCGCGCTGTGTGCACCATTGAACTATTTACATCAACAGCTTGATACGCGGCAATTGCGGCTTCGATCGGCACATCAACAACTTGGCGATTTTTCCACGCAACCATACGATCAAATTTACCCTGCGCAATCAAATCAACCGCACGCACACCAAAAGCCGATGCAAGTAAACGATCATTATATGTTGGTTGACTTCCGCGTTGAACGTGTCCCAATACTGTCACGCGTGTTTCCGAACCCGTTTCACGGAAAATTTGATCACCAACATAATGGCCAATCCCGCCATAACGTTTTTGGCCATCGGCAAATTCCATTTGTAAATCACCGCCATCCAATGTTTTAACGGCCTCAGATACGACTACCAATGCGAAATTACGCCCGCTATCTTTGACAGATTTAATTTTTTTTGCGACAGATGAAATTTTATACGGAATTTCAGGAATTAGAATAACGTCAGCACCGCCTGCAATACCTGCTGATAAAGCGATATGTCCTGCATCACGTCCCATCACCTCAAGCACCATCACACGATCATGCGATGCTGCCGTTGGTTGTAAACGGTCTAAGGCTTCGGTCGCAACCGCAACCGCCGTGTCAAACCCGATAGAGGTTTCTGTTTCGCCAATATCATTATCAATTGTTTTTGGAATGCCAACCATGCGGATCCCGCCCTGCATGGCAAGTTTGCGAAGAATGGCAAATGATCCATCACCGCCAATACCAATTACGGAATCTAAATTTAATTTTTTAAATCCATCGATAATGTCTTGTGAACGATCTTTGCGCGTGCCGTCAGGCATAGGGTAATCAAATGGGTTACCTTTGTTTGTGGTGCCTAAAATTGTACCACCCATGCGCATGACATGATTGTCAAAATCTTCGGGTTTTAATAAACGTGCCTGCGGCGGGTCAACTAACAATCCCGCTGTGCCGTCTAAAATACCGTAAACTTCCCATCCGAGCAGGTGCGCGCGGTGAACAGCCGCCCGAATAGCCGCATTTAATCCGGCGCAATCGCCGCCACTTGTTAAAATCCCGATACGTTTGGTCATGAAAACTCCGAAAAGAAAAGAACTTGGATACGCGATTCTTGGTGAAAAAGCGTGAAAACAGACTAACCACTCCTTTCAAGAAGGTAAAGTGTTTGATATCGTTGAATTCTTCTTATCAAAACCTTTTTTTTCTGCTATGACGCTAGACCATGATTGATGAAGATGAATTACGCGATAAATTGGAAGATTTAAAGCGCGAACACAGAGATATTGATGAGCAAATCGAGGCCGCATCACGCGTTCAGCCTGTTGACTTTTTACATATTACAAAACTTAAAAAGGAAAAGCTCCGTCTGAAGGACGCCATCCAACGTATTGAAAGTTCTTTAATTCCGGACATTATCGCATGAGCCATTCTGATCCCTCTCCCCTTATCGGCATCATCATGGGATCACAGTCTGATTGGGAAACATTAGAGCATGCTCATAAATTACTGCATGACTTTGGCGTTCCCCACGAAACCAAGATTGTTTCCGCCCACCGTACCCCCGACCGTTTATACGAATATTCTAAATCGGCAGAGGGTCGTGGATTAAAAGTCATCATTGCTGGCGCAGGCGGCGCCGCGCATTTGCCTGGTATGACCGCATCGATGACCAACCTTCCCGTGTTGGGCGTGCCCATGGAAACGCACGCATTAAAGGGAATGGATTCTCTTTTATCTATCGTGCAAATGCCTGCGGGAATTCCTGTCGGCACACTCGCGATCGGTAAGGCGGGCGCAATCAATGCAGCATTATTGGCAGTTTCGATTTTAAGTTTGAATGACAATGCGCTCGCGCAAAAATTGGCGGATTATAAATCAAAACAAACAAACAGCATTGCCGAATTTCCATCATAACAAACCACAAAGTTATAAAATGGCAAAAAAATTAAAAACAAAACTTCAGACAATCGGTATTTTGGGTGGTGGACAATTGGGTCGCATGTCAGCCATGGCGGCCTCACGTTTGGGATTAAAAACCATTATTTTTACTGATGAAATTGATGCACCCGCATCACATGTTACATCACAGACCATCGTTGCATCCTATACCGATAAAAAAGCTCTGAAAAAATTTGCGTCAACGGTTGATGTGGTAACATATGAATTTGAAAATATTCCGCTTGAGACGGTTGAATATTTGCAAACACTCACCGCTGTTTATCCTGATGATGAATTACTATCCACCGCGCAACACCGCGTACATGAAAAAACATTTTTAAATGAAATTGGAATCCCAACCGCGAAATGGGCAATGGCAATTTCGCCATCCGATGTAAAACGCACATTATCCGATTGGGGCACTACCACATGTATCTTAAAGACTTGTCGTTTTGGATATGACGGCAAGGGTCAGACCAAGATCAAAAAATTATCTGACATCGATACCGCGTGGAAAAATTTAAAATCAAATGAAATTATCATTGAGGAAGTAATCGATTTTGATTATGAGATATCGGCGATTATCGCCCGCGATATTTTTGGTAAATCTGTCATTTATGATATTTCCCGCAACGAACATAAAAACCATATTTTATCACGGTCTGTTATTCCATCGAACATTCCTGCAAAAATTGAAAATACAGCCAAAAAATATATTAAAAAATGCGCAGATGAGATTAATTTGGTGGGCGTAATGACATTAGAGATGTTTGTCACCAAAACCGGCAAAGTTTTGGCGAATGAAATTGCCCCGCGCACCCATAATTCGGGCCATTGGACAATTGATGCTTGCGCCGTTTCACAATTTGAAAATCACGTACGTTGTATTGCGGGTTTGCCCGTGGGTGATGTCACACGCCATGCCGATGCCGAATTAATTAACATTATTGGCGATGATATTAAAAAAATTCCAACCTATTTAAAAACTCCGAATGCGTGCGTACATTTATACGGCAAAACCGAAGCCCGCGCAGGCCGTAAAATGGGACATGTCACAATTTTAAAACCCTTTCCAATAAATAAGAAAAAAGGAAAATAACCATGACTGCAACCGCCACCAAAAACCAAAATAATATCCGCATTGAAACCGATTCATTTGGTGAGATCGAAGTTCCCGCTAACCATTATTGGGGCGCGCAAACGGGGCGTTCACTTGGTAATTTTAAAATTGGTGGTGAACGTATGCCATTGCCACTCGTTCGCGCGCTCGGCATTATCAAACGCGCCGCTGCCGAAGCCAATATGGCATTGGGCGTGATGGATGCAAAATTGGGCGCGGCGATTATCCAAGCCGCCGATGAAGTCATTGACGGCGCGATGAATGATGAATTTCCATTGGTTGTATGGCAAACAGGTTCAGGCACGCAAACAAACATGAATGCGAACGAAGTTATTTCCAACCGCGCCATTGAAATTTTGGGCGGCGTGATGGGGTCAAAAAAACCTGTGCACCCTAATGATCATGTGAATATGGGGCAATCATCAAATGATACATTCCCAACCGCCATGCATATCGCGGCGGGCGAACAAATTTTTCATGAACTTGTTCCATCACTCGAATATTTACACGCGGTATTAAATAAAAAGGCAAATGATTTTATGCATATCGTAAAAATTGGCCGTACCCATTTGATGGATGCAACGCCCCTTACCCTCGGGCAAGAATTTTCAGGTTACGCAAAACAAATTGAATTTGGTATTGCGCGCGTGAAAACCTCATTGCCGCGCGTATTACAATTAGCCCAAGGCGGCACAGCCGTTGGCACAGGCATTAATACCAAAGTTGGCTTTTCTGAAACTTTTGCGGCTCGCGTAGCTGATATTACTGGTCTGCCCTTTATCACCGCCGAAAATAAATTCGAAGCGTTGGCATCACATGATGCGATGGTGGAATTATCGGGCGCATTAAACACCATTGCCACATCTCTCATGAAAATTGCGAATGATATTCGCTTGCTTGGCTCTGGCCCACGATGCGGAATTGGCGAAATTATTTTGCCTGAAAATGAACCTGGATCATCCATCATGCCTGGTAAAGTAAACCCAACACAGTGCGAGGCCATGACCATGGTCTGCGCGCAAGTGATGGGTAATAATACTGCCGTCACCGTAGCGGGATCACACGGGCATTTTGAATTAAATGTATTCAAACCCGTGATCATTTATAACGTGTTGCAATCTATTCGCTTGATCGCTGATGCGTGCCGTTCATTTACTGATAATTGTGTGACAGATATCAAGGCCGATGAACAACGCATCACTAAATTGATGAATGAATCATTGATGTTAGTGACCGCATTAAACCCGCACATTGGATATGATAACGCCGCAAAAATCGCGAAAAAAGCCCATAAAGAAGGCACATCATTAATGCAAGCTGGTATTGAATTGGGATTATTAACCGAAGCCCAATTCAAAGAGTGGGTTCGCCCCGAAGACATGATTAAGCCAAAAGATTAAATGACTAAGATCACAAAACGGTCTATCACCATTGCGGGTCATGCGACATCGATCACGCTTGAGGATGAATTTTGGAAAGAGTTACAAAAAATTGCAAGCGAGAAACAAATCCCGCTTGCATCATTGGTTCATCAGATTGACAAAGACCGCACCGAGAAAAATTTATCGAGCGTGCTTCGTATCTATGTTCTTAACCACTTAAAAAGCTTATTGGCCAAATAAACCTTCGAGCGCTTTGACAGCATCTTCGGTTTTAATATTTTTTGGATCAGAGATAATATTATTCACCGCATCATCAGGCGTTGCCGCAGGTACGGGCGCACTTGGCGTAGATGCAGGCTCAGTGTTAGGTTCTGGCGCAGTTTCCACAGGCGCGGGCGCGGCGGCAGGTTGTTCTTGCTTCTTAATTCCTAACAATCCGCCTAATGCACCACCGACATCGCCACCCAAACGTTTTTCCAATTCTTTGGTAATCAGTTTTTCAACTTTTTTCTGTGCGCGTTGTTTCAAATAATTTTCAATGATACTTCCGCCTGTTTGAATAGGGCTATCCAATGGCCCCGCAATTTTAAATTCAAATGGAGGGATGTCTGTATTTTTGACCGTCATTTTGTTTGATAAATCAATTGTCCAACGAGGTAAGTTTAAATTACCCGTACTGTCAATTGCGGCGGTGGGGCCATTCAAATTAATCTGATTAAAATTAACAATGCCAGACGAAATATCAAATCCAACTTTCATTGTATCAAATTTTGTCGAACCCGCTTGGAATGAGCCATATAACGATCCTGCACGCTCTAATGGTTTAAAGCTTCCGCGCGCGGCTTCGGCCAATTTACCCGCATCAACACCATTCACAATAATATTTTGACCATTCAAATTACCATTACCTGACAATGATTGAATAAGTGCCGCAGGCGATAACCCCACCGCGTTTACCTTCACATCAAAATTATTGATCAAACCTTGGAATGTATTTTTTTGCGCATTGGCAACAGCGCTGTGTAATTTTTCGGCGCGAATATTTTTCGCACTCAAATTACCTGCAATAGATAACGGATCACGATCACTCGCGCCCGCTTTCACTGTACCGTTTAATGAGGCTGAACCGCCAAACATATTTGCGCTTAAGTCACGCAACGATAACGTGCCGTCGTTTAACACAAATGAAAATTTCGGGTTATCAAAACGCCATTCCCCTTGCGTTAGGCTTTGCGCCTGTACCGCTAAATCTGCATTAAAATTACGCATCCATCCGACATTGATGGCTTCGCGCGACCATCGCGCTGAACCCGATGGTTTTGCAGATGTCGTACCACCCACAGCCGTTGCCGCCGAAGATGTTGGCGCTGATGAATCCAATTCCACAGCACCCAAAATCAACGATCCATTTAATGATGGCTTCCCACTATTACTAAAGGTCAAACCACCATTCACAGATGTTGATCCAATTTTACCCGTTAATCCCGCCAGACGATATTGATCTTTATCCCACGAAATATTTGACGATAAATTCATAGCGCCGCGAAAACTTTTTGGTGGCGCAAACCCTTTGGCAAAAATGCCGATAGCATCGGCGACATTTCCATGACTTAATTTCGCGCTTAATTGTTGAATCTTCGGCGCGACCATCACATCGCCAACATTCCCCTTCCCGCTTGCCTGAAAACCCCACACCGATGTTGTGGCATCAAACCCTAATTGTTCTAATGATCCTGTGAAACGACCATTTAAACCCACAGCGCCCAATGGTTTTGGCAATTTGGGCAATGTGGCGCCAAATGAACTTGCGAGCTGCTCCGCATTTCCTGTTTTAGCATTCACGCTTAAATTAAGACCAGATAATTTTGTCGTATCAGCAATTGCACCCGATATCATTAATGATGTATCGGCAAAGGCAGTGAATGATAATTTTGTAATTTGTGCTGATGCATCCTTAGCTGTGACATCAACAACCATATTTGAAAATTCACGACCGCCAATATTTAAAGATTTAATATCGGATTTCACATTTCCTTCGAAAGGGAGCGCAAAACCAGTTACGCCTACCACTTTTGATTTATTATCATTGCTGGCTTTTTGTGCCGCACTTTCGGTCGGTGCAATATATTGTTTTTGCAAATCATCTAAATCCAAACGCGGGGAAGATATCGCCACATTTAAACCAATTTTTTGTTTGTCTTTCGGCAAACGAATAGAACCCGCAATATTCACAGCTTGCCCATCCAATGCGATAGATGCCGTTTGAATAGTCAACACATTATTGGCAAATCGCGCCGACGCATTCGCACTTAAGTCTGCCAAAATTTTCACAGGTAAATCAACATTTGATGCATCTTTGGTACGTGATTGTAAATTTAATGTGACCAATGGCGATGCGCCTGATTTTAATTCAGTTAATTTAACAGAGCCGACATAATCCAACACGCCTGTTTTTAGTGATAAATTATTGGCAGAAAATTCATCACCATTAAACATGATATTTGATTGTAATGATAATTTGGGGCCAATGCCTTTGGGTAATTTTGTTTCTTTACCTGTCAAAGCTTGCGATGCTTTGGCAATATCGGCGATTTGCAAATCAAGATCGCCTTTTGTATTAATAATATCACCCATCGCGATTGATTGATTGATCGTTGCCTTAATATTTGCTTTGGGAAGTTCAACAACCCCTTTTATATCAATCGGTTTTTGATCTTTGGGGAGGGCAGAGATAGATATATCAAATTTTGTATCTAATTTATTCCATACCGCATCACCCGCGATATCAAACGGTCCATCGAGCGATTCCATTTTGATATCTGTATTTAAATTTGAAATCGATTGTTTGGTATTTTTTTGCTGGTTTTCAATTGTGACTTGGGCATTTTCAATTGACACTGCACCAATTTTTACGGCAGCCGCGGGTGATGATTGAGTTACATTTGCAGCATTTGTATCTTGTACTACCCCTACAGGTTTTTGCGCCTGCCATAAATTGACGCCTTGCGCATCAGTGACTAATTGTACTACTGAATCTTTTAATAAAATTGATTGCACCTCAACTGATTTATTAAACAAAGGTGTCAATGCCACGCGCACTTGCGCCTTACCCACTTTTAAAAATTCATGCGCGCCATTTTTGACAACAACATCATTCATGGTGACTTGCGGTAATGGCAAAATTATAATGCCTATATTGCCTTGCCAATCGACATCATAACCCGATGCTTCCTTGACCTTTTGCTGAATTAAAGATTTATATTTTGATTGATCCAGAAATTGAGGAATAATGAACGATGCACCAACAATCACCGCCAGTATAACACCAGATATAATTGTCCAAAGCGGTAATTTTAATTTGCGTTTTGGTTCGTCGAAACTGTCGGAATGTGTGTTCATTGATAACCTCTTTTTCTATTAAGAAGTCATATACTGTCCACCATTTATGGTCAATGTTGAGCCCGTGATAAACCCTGCCTTATCCGAGGCTAAAAACACCACTAAATCGGCAATTTCTTGGGGTTTGCCCATACGTGCCGCGGGAATGGTGCGAATGATCGAATCCAATATTTCTTTTGGCATAGTCGCGGTCATATCAGTTTCAATGTAACCAGGGCAAATGGCATTTACAGTTATTCCCTTTGCCGCACTTTCGAGCGCGAGTGATTTGGTAAAGCCAAGCATCCCCGCCTTTGCGGCCGCATAATTAGTTTGCCCCAATTGTCCCTTTTGACCGTTAATCGAGCTGATGTTCACAATACGGCCATGGGCGCGATCACGCATACCATTAATGACCGCGCGGCACATATTAAAACATGATGTCAAATTTGTTTCCATCACGGTGTGCCAATGATCGAATGTTGATTTATGCAACATCGCATCCTTTGTAATGCCCGCATTATTGACAAGTAACGATACCGACCCCATTTGTTCCTCGATAGTTTTGACAATTGATTGGCAAGCCTCAAAATTCGCAACATCACATTTAAATGTTTTCGCGCCTGTTTCATTCGCACATTTTTGCGCGCTCTCTTCATTACCATGATATAAAGCCGCAACATCATATCCTTCGGCGCGCAATGCTTTAACAATCGACAATCCAATCCCGCGTGTGCCACCTGTGACAATTGCAATTTTTTTATTTGTGCCTGACATTTTATCTTTTCCTCAAATGAATTAAATTTTCTCAATACACATAGCAACGCCCATGCCACCACCAATGCATAATGTTGCCAAACCTTTTTGTTTGCCTTCGGTGTGGAGCGCGTGAATTAATGTAACAAGCACGCGCGCGCCCGATGCCCCAATTGGATGCCCCAACGCAATCGCACCGCCATAAATATTGGTTTTGGTAGGATCAAATTTCATATCTTTTAATACCGCGAGTGACTGCGCAGCAAAAGCTTCGTTTGATTCAATTAAATCGAGATCATCAACATTCCATCCCGCCTTTGATAACGCCGCTTGTGACGCGGGCACAGGCCCCGTCCCCATAATTTTTGGATCAACGCCTGCCGTTGCATATGACACAATTTTAACAAGTGGTTTTAAACTACGTTTAACGGCTTCTGATTGGCGCATTACCATGACCGCCGCCGCACCATCATTAATGCCCGATGCATTACCTGCGGTGACTGTGCCATCTGATTTAAACGCAGGGCGAAGCGCTGATAATGATTCAATAGTTGTCCCCGCACGCGGGAATTCATCTTTATCAAAAACAATCTCTTGTTTCTTTTGTTTGATGGTTACAGGTACAATTTCATTTTTGAATTTACCTGCGTTGATTGCGGCTTCTGCTTTTTGTTGGCTTGATGCAGCAAACGCATCTTGATCAGCGCGCGATAAACCATATTTTTCGGCTATATTTTCAGCAGTAATCCCCATGTGGTAATCATTAAATGCATCCCATAAACCATCGCGAATCATAGTGTCATCCAATTCACCATTGCCCATCTTCACGCCGCCGCGCATGTATATCGCGTGCTTTGATTGCGACATATTTTCCTGACCACCTGCGATCACGATATTTGCATCACCGCACGCAATTGATTGTGCGGCGAGTGCAACCGCACGCAATCCAGATCCACATACTTGGTTAATCGTCATTGCTGTTTTCGTATGATCAATCCCTGATTTGATGGCTGTTTGACGCGCGGGGTTTTGTCCCGCGCCCGCCGTTAAAACTTGTCCTAAAATAACATCATCAATATCTGCACCAGATATTTTTGTATCACTCAAAATTTGTTTGATAACAATTGCACCCAAATCAGGCGCAGATACAGTTGACAGACTTCCTAAAAAATTTCCAATCGCGGTGCGTTTGGCGGCGACAATAACAATCGGATCAGATGATGATGACATGGTATATTTCCCTCTGGCGAAACATAAAAAAAATGAACGGGATAATGTGCGTAATATGCACGTGAATGGGGATTTTTCAAGCCCTTCACATACCGCAATGCGTCATAAAAAAGTCACGAAGCGGTGCCCATAATATATCCCGCGCCTGCCGTCCCATCATTAAACTGATATGCCCTGTATCCGCCCGTAAAATCGTCACATTAGATAATTGCTGACAAATACCCATCGCTGATTGTGGCGGGACAATCCGATCCTTTTGCGGGACGGTCACATGACATGGTTTTTTGATCTTGCGGGCATCGATGATCGTTCTGCCCACGCGCCACTTCCCCAATACAATTTCATTATCAATATACCATTTCGATACGCTTTCGATTAGCAAGGGTGATGGAATATCCGCACCATTATTTAGCCAATCCTCAACTTCGATAAATATCTTGGTTACCTCATCTTCGGGATTCATATCGGCAAAGGCCGAAAATTTCCGTGCGATTTGCGCAGGATCAACCCCCAAAAAGATCATTTGAAGCCAATCGGCGGGCACATAATCGATTGCCTTGATCTTTGGCAATCCGTCCTGTGACCAATTGACCAATTGTTCGGCAAAATTACCATCGACAGAGGCATGAAAATCCCATGGCGTTGCCACGAAACTAAGGGCTTTAAAGAATGTTGGATATAAAATATCGGCAGCAGCGAGCAATATCCCACCCATGCAATACCCAACGCCGCAAATGGGCGTCGCTTGATCGTGTTCCATAAAATCCACGATCGATTTCATGCGATCACACAAAATGGATTCAAAATTACGCAATAATGGATCGTTTTTTAAATCACCCCAATCAATGATAAACACATCAAAGCCTTGCGATGCCATATATTGCGCGAATGATCTGTCTTTATACAAATCAACAATTTCATATCCGTTGATCAGCGATGGTACGATCAGAATCCGCGCGCGCGCCGTGCCTGTTGCCGAACGATAACATCGTAAATGCGTTTCACCCTCGCTCCACACTGATGGTGGATGCTGGCGCGGCACTTGATCAACCGATACATATTTCTGTATGCCACGCAGAGCTTTTTCCATACTTGAGGCGATATCTTGCCCCTGCTCCTCTTTCCAGAAATCATCTGATAAAATGCGTCCTTCGCGGGTTGGTGCCTCAGCCAAACCCGCCGCCGCCATGCCCACATGCAACAGAATGGGGATTTTTCGTGCGCTTTTTCTCATTCCTCTAGCCCGATGTTAAAATTTGTGCATAATAACAAGAGATTGCGTTCCCATTTTAAGAAACAAAAGGAATTTACCATGCCTCCCAAAAAAGGTAGCGATCAACCCGTCGTTATTAAAAAATATGCGAACCGCCGTTTATATGACACAGGTCGTTCCAGCTATGTCACTTTGGACGATCTCGCCCAAATGATCAAGGACGGTTATGAATTCAATGTTTACGATGCTAAAACGGGCGATGATTTAACCCGCCAAGTATTGACGCAAATTATCGTCGAACAAGAAGGCAAAGAAACAGGCAATTTATTGCCAATTAATTTCCTACGCCAATTAATTGGTTTTTATGGCGATAACATGAGCCCAATGGTGCCAAATTATTTGGAACAAGCCTTCACCCTTTTCACCCAACAACAAGATCAATTTCGCGATCAAATAAAAAAATCAATGGGTGGCGCGAACCCAACTGCGGGAACAACGCCACAATTTGGTAACATGTTCTCTATGCAGACACTCGAAGATTTGTCCAAACAAAACATGGCTATGTTTGAACAAGCCATGAAAGCATTCAGTCAATTTCAACAAGGGGTTCAATCAGGTAAAAATCCGTTTGATCCGACTAAGAAATAAATAAAATAAAGTAAAGTAAAATTTTAAGCTGATTTATGCTGTGAAATAGGATTGCGCAAATCATGTTCTTGCGGCAACCAAATACGTTCCATGGTTGGCATTGAGAAAGCATATCCCTGAATATGATCAATACCACATTCAGTTAAAATATTTGCCTCATCTAAGCTTTCTGCGCCCTCGGCAACGGTTTCAATATTCATACCTTTTGCCAATGATTGTAATGCCGAAATGAACAACATATTTTCTGTTTTATCCATGCTGCGAACAAATGATTTATCAATTTTCACAATATCAATATTTAAATCACGTAATTGTGTAAATGAAGTTGCACCCGCACCGAAATCATCAAGCGCAACCTTACACCCTAATTCCTGCAATGTACGTGTTACGCGTAATGTTTGGTTGACATCATTCATCGCCGCACTTTCGGTAATCTCAACGATCAATCGTTCGGCAACACTCCGTTGATCACGCAATTCATTTGATAGATCTTTTAGCCATTGCGCATCAGTTAGTGTATGGTTTGATACATTCACCGACAAACGAATTTCAGGGAACATTTTTAATTCCTTGATCGCCTGCATGGTACAAAAACCATCAACCAAGCGGGTTAAACCCATTTTTTCTACGGCATCAATGAACATTCCAGCAGGTATAGTTTTTCCGTTATCATCAATCATACGAATTAAACATTCATAAAATGTAGCATCGTGAGATTTAGCATTCACTATCTTTTGAAATGCCAAACGCACACGATTATCACGGAAACTGCGTAAGAATTGATCACCAATTGCCAAGACATCGGTCATATCTTTCGCGGCATTATCTGTTTTTTCGGCATAATTAATGAAACAACCACGACCTGCTTGTTTTGCATCGCGCAACGCCATTTCCGCATGTGAGATAACAGATGATGGTTTTGTTTCATTATTATCTAATGCCACACCACCAATTGACACCATAGCATGAATGATACGCCCGCCAATATCAAATGGTTGGTGATAGAAAACTTTTAAAATACTATGTGCAATATCTTGCATATCCACATGCGCGCCCTGGCGTACAAGAACAGAAAATAGATCTCCGTTAACGCGAGTAACGGATGCTAAATCACCTGCCAACGCTTCCAAACGTTTACCAGTACGAATTAAAATTTCATCTGCAACCTGTGAGCCATATGCTTCATTTAATAATGACATACGATCAACGCCGACCGCGAGTAAATATCCGCGTGTTTTATCACGGCGTGGTGTTGCTAAATATTCTGCTAATTGCGCTTCTAATGCTTGACGGCCCATATTGCCCGAAATGGCAAAGGCATGATGAACGTTATCTTTAATCTCTTTACGCTTTAACAACTTGATATTTTGTTCGATAGTTTGCGTATCGAGCGAGATAAAGCTTTGTACAATTCGTTTCCCTGTTGCTTTATCAACATGCGCAGATCCGTTTTCAACCACAGGGCTGTTTGTGCCGTCGCGACGTTTGATTTTGTATGACACGCTAAATTCTGCATCGCCAGACTCCGCCTTTGCCAATGCCTCAGAAATTGTCATCTGACGCATCACAACGTCTTGTGGATTTATCAAAGTATTGATTTTATCTTTTGATTTTGGTGTTTCAGCATCGGCAATTCCAAATACGCCAAACACATCGCCCATAAATTCGTAACGATCTTCGTCGACATGCCATAGAGATGCCACTTGGCGGTTCGCCTTTAGCGAAACCGATAAATGTTTGAGCCATAATTCCCCGTTTAATGACATCTGGATGCGAATCCTAAAATTTTATCTATTTTTTTCGTTACTATCAGTTTCGCATATGTATATTAACACTTGATTACCAAGCGCTAAGAAAAGCAACATTTTAATAAAAAATTAAGAATTAGCGTAAGGCTGTGACTGAACCCGCAAAATTTTGTGCAATATTATCACGTGCAGCAATGGCATTCCCCATTAATTCAGTCTTTCCTTCATGTGCGATTGTGCTCATGATACGGTCAGAATAAGTAAAGAGTACAGACGCCGAACTATCCACCTTCCCGCCAATACAAGCAATCTCATACCCCTGAGAATTTGGAATGGACGATGAAATATTGGCAGGCTCCGCCGCAAAATCACCCTTACAACGGGAACGCGCACGATCAATGTAACTTGCAATCGCCGCTTGATAAGCTGCCAATGTGCCTGTTACTTTTTGTTCAATGCTGCCGTGAAGCCCGTTTGATTTCCAACGGAATGCCTTATAGGTGTCAGTATCTCCGCCCATATCTGAAACAGATTCGGTCAATGATACGCCAGATTGTTTCAATAAATTTGTAATGTCGCGCGCTGTTGCAAAATTTGCGGTGACCATTGCACGCGGCGGCGTTGATACAGGCGGTGATAATGTAAGCCCATTATCAGGAACTTTATCTTCGATAGATCGTGCCACCTGTTTTTGTTGCATAGCAGTTTTTAATTGCTCATTTTCTTTAGCAATTTTGTTTTGATTATTTTTCAAAACTTCAAGCTCTTGCGTAATACGCGCCATTTCCGCGTCTTTTTTCGGATCTGGTTTTTCAA
>JBIICJ010000148.1:0-5969 GCA_044238965.1 Micavibrio sp.
ACCAGTAGTAGCAGGTATAGAAGCTACAGATACGCCTGCAGGAAAATAAGCATTACCATAACTATCTACTTGATAAGACATTATCTAACTTGTTTTGTAGTTCTTCAATTTGTTTTTGTTGTTCTTTAATACCTTCAATTAATAAACCAACCATATTACCATATGCTACTGAATACATATCTTGTTCTGTCCCACTAACAACTTCCGGTAGTACAGCTAATACTTCTTGAGCAATTACACCAATACTACGTTTTTGTTTATCTTTTACATCATTTCTTGTAAAACTTACTCCACGTATTGCTTTAATTTTTTCTAAAGAGTTTTCTATTAACTTTACATCTTCTTTAACCCTAGCATCTGAGTATGCAACAATATCCGTTTTAGCCCATATTGATGTTGATGCTCCATCACCACCAATTACAGCATCTATAACACCATTACTACATACGTATAATCCCCAACCTTGTACTTTACCGGATCCCCAAAAGTTTGGATGTGAGTAACCAATACCGTACATACCACCTAATGAAGAATCAGAAGGATTATATGAACTACCAATAGTATAAATAGGATTAGTATAATAAGAGTTACCACCAACATTATTATAAGAACCTTCTAAAAATCCAGAAGAATGTGAGCTTCTTGCTATAGGACCATATGTACCTAAACGTCCACCATTTTCTACTCTTAATCTCCAACTTCTACTAGAAGTTAAAAATCCCATTGTAAAATCAGTAGCGTTATGAATATACCCTAAAACAGCACCATCTGATCTTAAAAATCTAATACTAGCTTCACCAGAACCAGAACGCATGTAAAAATCATTTGCATCATATGGGTATAAATGCCAACCAGTACTAGACCAATATATACCATTATTATTAGTATGGTTTCTAAACCAACCACCTGTTGTGTATACATCGTTTGCATATATATTACTAAAACTTGGGCTAGAATCAGTTCTTACATTTTGATTTAACCAAGAAGATAACCATGTTCCTCTAGTACCAAGATAAACATCACTTCCTACTTCTAAACTACCTTTTAATCTTGCGTAACCACTAGATCCCCATACTTCAAATAATGAGTCCCAACCATCAGAGTGTACTCTAAATGATTCAGAAGCTCCTACGTGCATTGCTAAACTTACTCTACCTGACCAACTTCTTCCTGCATCACTCTTACCTATTCTTAAATTACCACTACCACCTTCAATATGTATAGCTCCCCAGTTTTCAGAACCTCCATTATTTACTAAAAGGTTAGGCGTTCCATTACCGCGATGAGGCATTTGTATATGTAGTAAATTTGATGTACTGTTTGGATCTAAGTAATAACCACCATTGTCATAATCATAAAATATTCCAGCATATACACCACCACCTGTTAACCAGTTACCAGAATCATCACACCAAGCTCCCCAAGAAGATGATTGATTTAAAAATCCAATTCTATTAGAATTACAGTGAATTTCTCTTGCTCCTTCATCACCATCAGACATATAAATTGATGATGCATTTGTAGTTAACCCTACTGTCAGATTACCATACATGTATGAATGTCTAGCTGAGTCTAACCTAATACCCCAAGAACCAGCGTTATTTAATATTCCAACGTTATTACCAGTATCAGCATAAAAACATCCTCTAACAGCACTATTATGACCACCAGGTCTTAAATTAATTTGTGTCCAAGAACCGTTAGATGTAGCAAAGTTCCACTCTCCAGTAGATGATGAGTAAAAATGAGTATCAACTGCTTGATTATATAGACCTACATTTACGGCATTATTTCTAAACCAACCATTATTATATACATTTGCAAATGTTGGACCACTATCAGTTCTAACATCTTGGTTCATATTAGCAGCATATGGATCTGTACTGTCATTTAACAAATATCTCCAGCCAGTCCATGTGCCTGTAACATAATCTGAAAATCTAAATCCTAATCTATTACCACCATAGGCGTAAGAATAAGGAGTATATAATTGTAATGTACCGCCTCCACCTGAGTAAGTACGCATTGTCATTACAGATCCATAACTTGGAAAACCTTCGCTAGCAGATACAAATGAAGATGAAATACCTTGATGAAATGAAGTAGACCCAAATGAAGCATTCCAACTATAGTTATTTACAGCATTTAAGTATAGTGCATATGATGCATAATTTACTGATTGTGAACCAATATTACCAGAATGAATAAAACTTCTTATTGTTCCATTATCATAAAAAGAACCATTGGCATAAATATAATAAGTACCACCTACTACAGAACCTATATATGTTCCATAACTTCCATTATAACCAAAAGCATCAGTCATAGCACCATGAGAAAACATGGTGCCGCTACTTAAAGTAGAATAAAATCTAGGAGAACGTATATCTGTTGCAGCAAAAACTGTAGAAGCAGAATATATATAACCATTCCAGTTAGAAATCATCGCTGCTATATTACTACCAGCAATATATCCTGTCCAACCAGATGGCATGGCTATACCAGAACTACCACCCATAAACATTAACTCTGCACCAATAGTAGTATATGTACCTATTGTTTGTCCTGATTGACTACCTCTATTAAACCAAAATAGTCCCCATTGCTTTGCAGCTTCTTTCCATAACCAATTATTATTTTCTGAAGCATTTGATTCTATAATAACAGCACCATCTGTATTATTTACAATTGGTCCAGTCATTACACCACCTGAAAGTGGTAAAGCATATGAATTATAGTTATTTGCATGAAGAACAATATTTCCATTTACCCAAGCAGCAGATGTACTTACTTCAAATCTAGTACCTTCACTACCACCTCTATTATAAAGAGCCCATCTATTATTACTTGCAGCTCCCATAGACCATGTACCTGCATTAGATACAATATCTACCCAAGTATTAGCATTTGGAGATTGAAAAAGAGCAACTTGATTTTGTGAGTTATTAACAGAAAATTGACCATTTAACTGTATAGTTACTCTATTATTACTACCACCATAAGGTCTAAATTCATATTGACCACCATTATAAGCTCCAATATCCCATATAGTAGATCCATTATTTAAATGACTAACATATGACCAGTTTGAAGTTGAATTAATACCTATATAAGATGCACCGCCAGAGTTAACGTATAAACCTAAAGTATTTGTACTTGTTAAAGTAGAAGATGTAGTAGAACCACGTGAAGTTACAGAAGCTAATGTATCAGTCAATGATGTAACAGCATATGAACCTACGTTACCTGCATGAAGAACTTGATTACCTCCTTGTTGTAAAGCACCACTTACGACATTAACTGTTGAACCACTAATACGTAAAGTACTTGCTGATCCTTCTAGGTTTAAAGTCCCATAAGTGCTTGTCTGTCTATTGTATGCTATAATGTAAGCTTGTCCTGCTGATATTCCAATTTCAGCAGCTAAACCTGTTGCAGCGTTACCATTGTACCAACCAGTAAATCTTCCCATACCGCTAGTGGATATATCTCCACTAAAATCTCTTTGTGAAGTTGTAGCTGCATTACCAGAAATATTAGTTTGGTCTCCTGTATTTGTTCCAGAAGATGAACCACTAAAATTAGAAGCTAATATAGTACCAGTTAAGCTTAATGCACCAGCTTGTGACAATGTCATAGCAGTAGCCCAAGCCGAACCATTATAAGACCAATATGTTAAACCGTTTGATGCATTTAATTGAGCAAGCATTTGACGATCTTCTGCAACATTTGTCCATCTAAACCATGGACCAGCAGCTACAGTATCAGAACCAGCTTTAGTAACACCTAATTCAACAAATGTTGTTCTAGTTGATGTACTAGCTCCTCTTGCTGTTACACTTGCAAGTGTATCTGTTTCTGTATAAGAAGTTAAGAATGCTGGTACACCGCTAATCTTAGAATAAGCTAATGATGTAATCCAAGATGGGTTAGCATAGCTTCCTGTAAGAGAAACATATGTACTAGCTGCACTAGATGTAGTAAGATAACCTGCAACAGCATGATTACCCCAACCATGTGCTGTATCCCAGTTAGATTTATTATAACCAGTGATAGCGTTAGCTCCGTTAAAAAAGTTTTGGATCTGTGCATCTGTATAAGCATTTGTTATACCATAACCAGATATAGTTGTAGGTGTACCAGTAATCTTACCCCATCCTAAAGCTGTGATCCATGATGGATTAGAATATGATCCGGTAAGAGATACGTAAGTTAAAGCTGCAGTACCTGTTGTTAGATATGTAGAGTTGTCATAGCTTACAGTAGTTCCTGTTACTTTTACAAAACCAGTGCCGTTAAGCTGAGCTTGTTTAGTACCAATAGATGTAGCAACAGTTGTTGCAAAATTAGGGTCATCACCTAAAGCTTGAGCTAATTCATCAAGAGTATCAAGAAGACCTGGTGCCCCTGCTACAAGATTATTAATCTGTGTAGTTACATAACTAGTAGTAGCATAACCAGCTCCATTATCAAGCTGGTTGTTGTTTGTTATAGTATTAACAATGTTAAGGTTTCCGTTTGATGTAGAAACACTTATGCCCGCACCTGCTGTAGCACTAAGAAGACCAGTATTAACAATATTAACATTTTGATTAGACGTAGTGACAGTTATACCTGATCCTGATGATGCTGTTAAAAGTCCAGTGTTTACAATGTTTACATTCTGATTAGATGTTGTCACTGTAATACCTGCACCAGAACTTGCTGTTAACAAACCTGTATTAACAATATTTACGTTCTGGTTAGAAGTGCTAACCGTAATACCAGCTCCTGATGAAGCAGTAAGTAAACCTGTGTTTACAATATTCAGATTCTGATTAGAAACACTTACAGATATACCAACTCCAGACGAAGCTGTTAAAACACCTGTATCAATAGACCAAGAACGGTTGCTAGATAAATCATATGAAGTACCATTAATAGTTATTGTTCTATTAGTGGGTACTAAAGAATTACCAGTAGTGGTTAGCAAACCTCTTACCCATGCAGTAGAAGGAACCTTACCACTGTTATCTTCTGCTCCGGGAACTATACCCAAAGTAAGACTAGCTGGTAACACAACGTGTCCATCTGCGTCATACTGAAATACATTGAGTATGTGGGAGGTCTTCCTTTGTTTGTTCATAACCTACTATTATCTATTTATAAGTTGTTTTACTAAATCTTTTAACTCTTCTATTTCTGTCTTTTGAGATTCTATCTGAGTTTGTTGTTCCTTAATTGCTTCAATTAAAACAGCTGTTAAACCTTGGTAACGCACAGACATAAAACCGTCTTCATTAGTTCTTGCCAATTCTGGGAAAACATCTGCTACTTCTTGAGCTATAACACCTACATCTTCTTTAATCTTTGCTAAATCATTTACTTCATTCCAATCAAAATGATACCCATTTAATTTACTAACCTTTTCAGTTGCATTAGTAACTTTAGATTTAATTGTCTTTAGTCTAGCATCAGAAGGAGAACCATAAGCTGTAATATCACCTGACGCAATAATTGATCCAGAAGTATTAATTAATACTCTTTCAGTATCATTATTAGCAAACATAATACCCTTATTATCTCTTGCATGAAAACGAGCATAAGAAGTATCTATACCAATAATCAAACCTTGAGTATCTAAAGTTTGATTATTTAAAGATAAGGACATATATACTTGACTAGAGTTTCCTCTTACTCCTAAATTATAACCATAACCAGATGTACCATATCCTGAACTTTGTGCATTAATCAAAAGTTGACCATATGGTGTAACACATGCTCTTTCTATTGTTGTACCAGCAGTACCATTAACATCTTGTCTAGTTGCAAATACTAGAGCTGATCTTTCCCATCCTGGTAAATCTACAGTTCTAATACCTATCCATGCATGAGGTATTCCAGAATAAGTTGTATCACCAACACCACTATAGTTTAATAAATGGTCAAATGAAATTCCAGCCATATATAAACCAGTTCCTGCTCTACTT
>JBIICJ010000001.1:0-72959 GCA_044238965.1 Micavibrio sp.
ATTGAAACAGTATAATCTGCCCATGTGATAAATTTGTGGCGGCAAACGGAACGGAATAATTTTGAATTACGCCGTTCGGCGCAAAAAAACGAATGATGGGCATGGCGCCATTGGATTGCATACCATTCATATCAACTTGCCCGATAAATAGAGCATTGCTCATTGATGGTAATGATGTGTTTGACATCATCGTAGTTTGCATTGATGTGATCGGTGCCATAGCTATGACACGCCCATCAAATTGGCGCGGTAATAATGGTGCGGATTCGCCATCACCCAATGATGATGCGGCGGGTAACATGCTTGGAATTCCAAATTTTTCATTCAATTGTTGAAATTGATTGAATATTTTTTGCGCAGCAGGTGATGATGATTGGTCAGACGTAAAAAACGGTAACCCACGCAGATTATTCAATAATTTTTGTGCGAGAGCGCCATCGGGCGTATCGGCAATAAATTGCAATAATGTACTAATTAATTCGGCCTCGCTATTGGCAAGTGCGGATGATAACCCCGCAAGCGTTTGCGGCATTGATGTCAGGCGAATGGTTTCGCCCAAATTTAATGTTGTTGGTTTTGCACCTGCGGTTAATTCTGATTTTACGGCCGACAATAAATCATTTAATTCATCGGGGCGGATGGATGCATTACGATCTAATTTTAATTCCTGCGCCGTGGCAGCGGTTTGTAATGTGCTATTTATTGGTGCGCTTTGTGATTGTTGTAAGGCTGTGCGCGTCAAAGATGGTTGTTGCGTGATAGGTGCATCGGCAGGGGCGGAACGTATATTCGCCTGTTGTGGCGGCCTGCCTGCGGGAATATCAATCTCTAATTTCATGCCATCGGGTAATTTGCCGCGATCTTTGAGCATGAGTGATACAATGCCTTGGTCGGTTTGTAATTTGACCGATCCATCGGGGTTTTGTCCCATGACGGTACCTGTTAATTTGACGGGTGATGGATTATTTTCCAACGTTTCGGGTAATTGGACAATCCGCACCAACACATCTTGTGTGGCGGTCTGCATCGCGCGTGCGGCATAGGTAGGCGGGAGTCCTGATAAATTTGACATGGCCTTAATATTATATCAAAGCCATGGTGTTATCGGTAGTGATAATTAACGTCGTACAGCTTTCGCCATTTCGCGGGCTTCTTCTTGCATTTCGCGGAATGCGACTTTGGCAATTTTTTCAACATCAGTTGCGGCCTCAGTGTTCGGTGAGCGTGTCAGCAAAGGTGTTTGATGGCGAATGGTTTCTTTCACGCGCGGGTCAAGACGCACCATACCTGCTAATGGCGGTGATAGGCGCAGGAAGTTTTCGCATGCTTTTAACAATGTCTTGTATGTTTTTTCGCCTTCGGATGCGCTTTGTGCTTGGTTGACAACGATACTGACATTTTTTGACATGCCCGCGGCCGAACCCAATTTGATAAAGGCATAGGCATCGGTGAGTGATGTTGGTTCATCAGTTGTGACCAATAATGTACGTGTGGCCATGGCGGAGAATAAACGTACGGTACGGTCAACACCTGCGCCAAGGTCGATCACAATCACATCGTAATTATCGGATACTTCGATCAATTGATCACGCAAAATCGCCAATCGTTGTGATGGCAATGCCGATAAAGATGCCTGACCTGAACGGCCTGCGATAATATCAAACCCGCCATCTTCGTATGTTTGCACAACTTTGTCCAAAGACAAGCGACCGCGAATAACGTCATTTAAATCACGCTTTGGCATTAATCCTAATTGAACATCGACGTTTGCTAAACCCAAATCACCATCAAATAATAAAACGCGTTTGCCCATACGGGTGAGCGCTTGGGCGAGAGTGATCGAGAAGAATGTTTTTCCAACACCGCCCTTGCCACTGGCAACAGCGATGATATTTTTACCACGGCGGAATGATGGGGATAATGGATTATCCAAATCATTTGAAACGTTATTGGCGGTTTGTTCGGTCATGGTGTTTATCCTATATTACGTTTAGCAGATTTTGATGAGGTTGTGGAGGGGGATGATAAAGTCGAATTACTGTCGCCTGCTGTTTGTGGCGGTAACATACGGGCGGCGAGTTCGCGTGATGTAGCTTTGTTGAGGCCATCGGCAACTTTGGGGGTCGCGCTAATATCGGCAAAGGCCAAATTACCATGATGCGCTGCAGTCAAAAGGCCGCCCAAACGACGGGCAATATCAACGCGGGACGGAATAAAACGACGCACGCCCAATGATGAGAATACCCTTGCCATTTCGCCCGATTCATCAGCATCCATCGCGGCAGGTAAAACCAAAATCGGTTCAATATCTCCACTCGCAATTAATGATGATAATAATTTCATCTCACGTGGATCAAACGGGTTATATCCAGCGGCATCAATTAATATCTGATCGGTCTTTGGCAGTGATGTTAAAAGTTTTGTGATATCCATCGCGTTTTTCGCGCGGTGTAAATCAATCTTCAACAATTTTGTAAATGATTCTAATTGTTCAACACCGCCCGCGCGTATTGTGTCGGCGGTAATGACTGTTACGGTTTGTTCATTCATAATTAAACGTGCGGCTTGTTTTGCGGTCACCATGGTTTTGCCTGCACCTGGCGGGCCCACAAACATAAACGCCTTTGTATGTGCGGTTTGCGGTAATGGGGCAAAATCAAACATATGATCAAATGCACCCATTAATGCAATGCGCGCATCATCAACGGGCATCATTCCCGCATGTGATAAAATTTGATCAAGGATATCTTCAGGCACAGAATGTTTTAATAAACATTCGAGTAATGTTTCAGAAAAATCGCTATCGGCTTTGTCTTCATCATCATATTGCAACCAATCATCGCGGTCTGATGGAGTGTGCGGTTCAAAATCAGATTCTTTTAAACGGGAACGCGGCACAACAGGAACATACGTATCATCGAGGGCAGCGGTGACTTGCACAGATTTACCCGCAACATCTTCGCGTGTTGCGATGATGATGGCATCTTCCCCTAAGGCATCTCGGACCATTTGCATGGCTTCGGTCATGGTTTTCGCATAGAACGACTTTAGTCGCATGGGTTTATCTTAATATGGGTGGGCAGGGAAACCAGAAATCTGATTCGTTTTTAGTATAACCGAGACGGACTCGGCTGTCTTTGGAATTCTTAACAAAAGATTAAATTTTTAAAACTGTGACTCAAAATCCACAGTATAAACCAAGATGATAGGCTTGGTTAAATCTGCCCCAGAGTCTTAATCCGCGCTGTGGGGTGGATTTCATTTTGTGACATCACAAAGGTTGACGGGCGGAAGCGTTCAATCACTGACCGTACATAAGGGCGGATGCCCGCCGAGGTCAACAGCACAGGGGATTCGCCCGTCTGGGCATAACGGTCATAGGTTTGGCGGACGAGTAAAATAAATTCCTGAAGCAAGCTTGGCGCCATGGCGAGTTGTTTATCTTCATGCCCAACCAAAGAATCAATAAACGCCTGTTCCCATTTGGATGACAAGGTGAGTAACGCCACCTGACCATTGGCATTGAGGTTCGATTCACAAATTTGGCGCGCCAATCGCGCGCGCACATGTTCGGTAATCAGACCAATATTTTTGGTATATGTAGTGGCCTCAGCAACGCCCTCTAAAATGGTGGGTAAATCGCGAATGGAAATACGTTCGGAAACCAAATTTTGCAACACGCGTTGCAGACCTGCATTCGTCATTTGTGATGGGATCACATCAGCAACAAGTTTTTGATATTCAGGCGGCAATTCATTCAATAAACGTTGGGTTTCGGTGTATGATAATAAATCAGCCATATTATCTTTGATAATCTCAGTAATATGTGTTGTTACAACTGTGCCCGCATCGACAACTGTATATCCTTTGAAATGCGCTTCTTCGCGGTATCTCTCATCAATCCACATGGCTGGTAAACCAAATGTGGGTTCAACGGTTTGTTCGCCAGGCAAAGTAATCGCCTCACCTGATGGATCCATACACATTAACATGCCTGTACGCACTTCACCGCGACCAGCTTCGATTTCTTTGATGCGAACAACATAATTATTGGCGGGTAACTGCAAATTATCCTGAATGCGCACGGCAGGTAAAATATAGCCCATATCTTCGGCGAGTTGGCGGCGCAGACCCTTAATCTGATCAGGTAAACGTATGGTGGTTTCTGATCCTTGCACCAATGGTAATAATGCGTAACCCAATTCAAGGCGAATTGTATCCATCGCCAATGATTTTGAAATCGGCTCTTCGGCGGGTTTCGCGGCGGTGAGCAATTGTTGTTCTGATTCTTGTTTTTGATCTTCGATAATTTGATCGCGTGCAAATGATTGATACGCGATAAATCCAATAATGGCAGCTAATACGGCGAATGGCAGAATGGGCATGCCGGGAATTAATCCAAAACACAAAATCAGGCCCGATGAAATGGCGAGCGCACGAGGATAACGTGAAAATTGATCAATCAAGGCTTTGTCAGCAGATCCTTCAACGCCCGCTTTTGACACTAACAAACCGGCGGCAACAGATATAACCAACGCAGGAATTTGCGATACCAAACCATCACCGATAGTCAGGGCTGTATATGTTTTGGCAGAATCGGCCATGCTCATATCATGGATAGCGGCACCAATAATAATGCCGCCGATTAAATTGATGAATGTAATTAATATACCCGCAATCGCATCACCGCGTACGAATTTCGCCGCACCATCCATCGCCCCGAAAAACGCACTTTCTTGTTGCAATTCCGATCGTTTTAATTTGGCCTCATCTTCGGTGATTAATCCTGATGACAAATCACTATCGATCGTCATTTGTTTCCCAGGCATCGCGTCCAAACTGAAACGCGCGGCAACTTCGGCAATACGCCCTGAACCTTTGGTAATCACGATAAAATTCACGATGATCAAAATGGCAAATACAATTCCGCCCACCACATAATTATCACGGATCATAAATGTACCGAACGATTCAATAATATGTCCCGCCGCATCGGTTCCATTATTCCCTTCGGATAAAATCAATCGGGTTGATGCAATGTTTAATCCCAGACGCAATGCGGTGGTGATCAACAAAATAGTCGGGAAGGTTGAAAAATCTAATGGCCGGCGAATAAATAATGTGATCATCAAAATCATCATCGATAGGGCAATCGATAACGCTAAACCCATATCAACAACGATGGGCGGCATTGGCACCATCATGAACATCAAAATAATGACAACGCCGATTGCAAGCGCAAAGTCAGGGCGAAGGATCGACCCTAACATTGATTTTGTATTTGGCATGTTGGTTGGCATTGATGGTGGCATGATTCGTAAAATTGTACCTGATACAATGGTTTAGGTCTATTCAATCAATAGTTTATAGTCAAACGCGTTAAAATTTATAAAAAGTTGGACAGGCTTAACCAGAATTTGTATTATTCATAATTGTTAATTTCTACGCAGAGTAAAGCTTATGGGTTCATTTCACCGTATTCGGTTATCGGAATTTGATTCTACATCTTTGCGATTGGTTATTTTCGCGCGATCAAGCCCCGAATCTAGGCCAGTCACAATTTTTGCAGAAGATTATAATGGTAATTCGTGCCGTCCCATTTCTATATATGATTTGGGGTATGGTATAAATTCTGCGCGTACAAAAATTTTACTTGAAAATAAATATCCAAATGGTCGATTGCGCCGTGAGTGGGTGAAGTTGCAAGATTCAGTTGACGATCTTCGCCACATATTCAAATTAGTGGGGCAGGACATGCCGCCTGTGACACAATCATTTTTATCCCGCCTCGGGAACATCCAATCCTTCGTCGCGGTACTGCGATAATTTATTCCGCAATGTACGAATGGAAATACCCAAAATATTGGCGGCATGGGTGCGGTTACCCAAACAATGATCTAATGTGTTGATAATCATATCGCGTTCCACATCGGCAATGGTACGGCCAACCAATGTTTCGACTGCGCCCGCATTTTGCACGGGTGATGACATTGACCCCGCGCTGGATACACCTTTGGGATCTGGCGCTTTGTGTGAAACGGGAACAGATGTTTGTGCCATACCCGCGATATAAACCGCATCGGCCTCAATCTGATCTTGCATCGACACCAACACCGCGCGGTGCATGATATTTTCTAGCTCGCGAATATTACCCTTCCAATGATGGGCTTGAATTTTTTGTTTGGCTTCTTCGGAAATTTCTTTGCGCGCCACGCCATTTTGTTCGGCAAATTTATCAAGGAAGAATTTTGCCAGCGGTAAAATATCGGCAGGGCGTTCACGCAAACCAGGCAGGCGAATATTGACAACGTTTAAACGGAAATATAAATCTTCGCGGAACTCGCCCTTGGCAACAGAATCTTCTAAATTACGGTTTGATGTCGCAATAATACGCACATCAATTTTCACAGGATCATTATTCCCAATACGGGTGATTTCACGCTCTTGAATCGCGCGCAATAATTTTGCCTGTAATGATGGGTGCATTTCGGATACTTCATCCAATAATAATGTCCCGCCCGTGGCTTCTTCAAATTTACCCAAACGACGTTGCACCGCGCCAGTGAACGCACCTTTTTCATGGCCGAATAATTCAGATTCTAATAAATTTTCAGGAATGGCAGCGCAATTAAGAGCAATGAAGGGGCCATTGCCACGTTTTGATTTACGGTGAATATATTTTGACATCACCTCTTTACCCGTTCCCGACTCGCCCGTGATTAAAATGGTGGCTTCAGATGGCGCAACTTTATCAGCAATAGCGACAACTGATTTCATCGATGGATCGCTCGCGATCATCGCGTTTGATTCTTCGGTGACGGCCTCTAAAATTCCTGCAATTAAATCCGCGTCTGGCGGCAGGGGAACATATTCTTTTGCGCCTTCTTGAATGGCTTTGACCGCCGCGCGCGCATCGGTGCCAATACCGCAGGCGATAACGGGCACATGAATGCGTTCAAGTTTTAACGCTTCGATAAAAAATCCAATTTTTTGTTTGATGTCGATCATAACTAGATCAGCACCTTTACCATTGCGCAGCGCGCCAAGGGCTTGTTCAGTATCTTCGCAATGAATAACTTTTGCGCCGCGTTGTAACGCGATTTTACCCGCCGCGGAAATGTAACCTTCCAATTGTCCAATAATCATGAGGCGCATAAAACGAATCCTTTTGTAAAAACTTTAGGTATTAAAATAGCGTATGCGGCGGCTTTCGGGAAGGAGGCTATTTAATAAGATTTCCAAACGGCGCGGATTTTCTTGGCGTGCCATCGATGCCGCACCGGTGATCATTAATGTTTTTAATAATGTGTCTTCATTGGCATTGCGTTCGACCTTGGCGGCGAGAGGAGCGAGCACAACCGTGCCCATAATCGCGCCATAAAATGTAGTGAGCAACGCAACCGCCATGGCGGGGCCAATGGTTTCGGGTGAATTTAATTGGGATAACATTTGCACCAATCCGACCAATGTCCCGATCAACCCCATACCTGGTGCAATTTCGGATGCACGACGCAGAACGCTGGCGGCGGCTTTGTATTTGTCCATGGTGGTTTGAATTTCTTGCGATAAGAATGCTTCGATATCATTGGCTGAAAATCCGTCGGCAACTAATTGCATGGATTGTTTTAAAAATAAATCTTTGTTTAGCACACCATCATGTTGCGTGACAGATAATAATCCTTTTTTCTTGGCGATCACGGAAATGCCAACCAATGTTGTGGCATATTCAGAAAAATCAGGAACTAACCGCACAATTGATCCTTTGATGATGTTCATTGCTTCAACCAATTCATCATGTGTGTATGACACGGCGGTCACCGCCAACGTGCCCAAAATGACAATCAAAACCGATGGTAAATTGAAAAAATTGGCTTTGCTTTGTCCCATCCAAACGGCGGCCACAATCAGCGCGATAGATACAACTAAGCCAATAATGGTTGTTTGATCAATTTCTTCGATCGGGTCAGATAATGTTAAAACAGGATCAGGCTGAACGCTTGGTTCGGGTGATGTCATTGATGGTGTTGTGAAAACAGGTTCAGCCATTTGTATGTATCTTTATATATATATTTAAGTTGATTGTTCTGATTTCACGATTTCGGTCATGGTGATGCCCAAACGATCTTCGACCACCACAACTTCACCGCGCGCGACCAAACGATTATTCACATAGATGTCAATTGACTCACCGACTTTGCGATCTAATTCAACAACCGCGCCACGACCTAATTTGAGTAATTGCGACACTTTCATATTTGATCGACCAAGCACCGCCGAAATTTGCACGGGAATATCATAAATGGCGGTCACATCATTCGCCATAGGTTCGCCCATCGCGTATGGATTATCATCATCACGGTTTGCGTTTGGGTCTTCAATTTCGGATAGGCTTAAATCCGCTTTACCGTCCATGGAATCTCCCATGACTATTCTCCTTCATTGGTCTTTGTTTCAGATTGTATCTGTTGTTCGTCATTGTGATCGTTTTCATTGTTTTGTGCAAGGGGTGTAGGGCCCATGACAGGCGCAGTATTTGGTTCATTCATGTCTATTTTTGGTTTCAACTGGCGTAAAATTTCGCGTGAGATAGCATTATGATCGCGAATAGCGCCCCCATCTTTCCACAAAATACGGCAATTACCCGCTGATAAATTAGGATCGGCTTTGACGGTGATGATGCCTTTATTATCCAGCTTAATTTGATCAACATAATTTTGAATATGTTCGGCATCATCCATTGGCACTTCGATTGAAATATGCGGCGCTGTAATTTCGCGTTTTAACACATCGCGAATCATATCTTTGATTTCGGCGAGCGCATGTGAACGGGTAAGGGCAGGGAATAACGCCTGCATCGCGGATTCTGCCACTGATAACACTTCGCGTTCAAATTGTGCTTGGCGATATTGCTCTTGGTCAAATAATTGTCCGATTGATTGCGCAATCTCGTTCATCTGATGGGCAATATAATTACCGCGTGATATTTCGGCCTCGGCTAAACCTGCGCGGCGGCCTTCTTCAAATGACACTTCTTTGGCGTGGCCCAATTCATCCAATGAAAACATGGGCGGCGGTGGCGGCGCTTCAACTTCGACTTCGACCATATCTGGTTCGTCAAATTTATTTAAATCGAAAAAATATTTACGCTCTTTCACTGATAATCCTTATACGATTAGAAAATCATTTGATCATCAGCATTATTACCTTTGCTGAGAATAATTTCACCGCGTGATTCTAAATCTTTCGCAACGTTAACAATATATTGTTGTGATTCTTCGACGTCTTTCAGGCGGATAGGACCCATGGCGGCCATATCTTCCTTCATAATTTTGGCCGCGCGTTCTGACATATTTGAGAAGAACAAATCTTTGAGAGCATCGGTCGCACCTTTGAGGGCGATTGGTAATTTGTCTTTGTCGGCGGCGCGAACGATGGTTTGAATCGATGTCGGGTCGAGTTTTGCCAAATCTTCAAAGGTGAACATAAGCGAGCGAATTTTTTCAGCAGAATCGGGTGCCGATTGTTCCAAATGCCCCATGATACGGCTTTCGGTTGCGCGTTCTAAATTGTTGAAAATTTCGGCCATTAATTCATGTGAATCGCGGCGCGCGGTGCGGGCAAGGTTCGCCATAAATTCGACGCGCAATGTACGTTCAACGTCATCCAATACATCTTTTTGAATGGCCTCCATGCGCAACATGCGGTGAATGACTTCAATTGCAAAAGCATCAGGCAACATGGCTAAAACCCGCGCCGCATGTTCTGTTGAAATTTTGGATAACACAACGGCAACGGTTTGCGGATATTCTTTTTGTAAAAAATTGGCCAAGACTTCTTCGTTCACATTACCCAATTTTTCCCACATATTACGACCTGCGGGGCCGCGAATTTCTTCCATGATGGAATTGATTTTGTCTTTGTTTAATCCGGCACGATTGAGCAATCGTTCGGTTGAATCCATCGTACCGATCAATGAATTGCTAGACGTCATTTGTTCAGCAAAATCAATAAATAAACGCTCCACAACGGTGGAATTAATTTTCCCTAAATTCGCCATGGTTTGTGAGATTTCCATGATCTCATCTTCGTTCATATGCTCAAAAATTTTCGACGTATGATCTTCGCCGAGCGAGAGCATAAAAATGGCCGTTTTTTCAGTGCCGGTCAGGGTGCGATAATCTTCACGTACGCGCATTGGTTATGGTCTCTTTTTTAATCTTCTTGTGTCATCCAATTACGAAGGACGGATACAGTTTCTTCAGGGTACGCAGAGATAATATCTTCAACTTTTTTGAGGGAGGATGCTTTGACGCGCCCTTCCACTTTTTGAACATCAATCATGCTTTCAACGGTTTCATCCATTTGCGCCATGTTGGCGGCGTAATTGGATGGATCACCCATCGGGCCAGATAATTGGGCTTGGCCAGCTTGCATATTCGGTAACATATTGTGGCCATCATCTAATTCGTCTTCAGGAATTGGCGGCCCAGCGGTTGCAAGCAAACGCCCCACCATTGGTTGCAACACAAGCAACACAACAAGAACGATCATAATCGCAACTGTTAAAATTTCGGCTGTATCAAGTAAATCTGATTTCTCAAATCCAAATAATTGAGTACCCGCATCATCTTCAACAGTTTGAATTTCAGCAAATTGCATATTGACTAATTCCAAATGATCGCCGCGTTCTTCATCAAATCCAATGGCAGAACTTACCAATGCTTTCATGCGGTCTAATTCTTCTTGGGTCCGTGGCTTATATGTGCGCACGCCTTTTTCATCCGTTGTGTATGTACCGTCAATTAATACAGCAACCGATAGTTTTTTTACTTCACCTGTTTCGCTGACGACATTGCGAACAACTTTGCTAATCTCAAAATTTGTCGTTTCTTCAGTGCGGTTATTTGAGCTGGTATTTCCTGATGCACCCGTTGCACCCGCATCTGCATTGGGTAAATTATTTTCAATTGATACATTGTTATCAGATGCCTGACTCTCGCTACCGCTTTCTTCTACGGTTTGCGCTGAACGTACCACTTGGCTCTGTGGATCATATGTTTCCGCGCTTTCAGTTACACGATCAAAATTTAAATTGGCGGTGACGGTGGCACGCACTTTACCAAACCCAACGGTACGACCCAATAAATCCTCAATCGTTTGGGTCATACGGCGTTCATAATCACGTGTCATTTCCTCAGATTTGCCACTCATGACGCTATCTTCGTCTTCACCACCCTGCGCTAACAAATTACCTTGGGAATCGATGATCGATACATCTTTTGATTTCATGTTGGGTACGGCCGATGCAATCAATGATTGTATGCCAGCGATTTGTTTGCGATCTAATTCGCCTGCGCCCTTCATTTGAATGAACACGGATGCCGATGCCGCACGATTTTCACGAGCAAATAATTCGCGCTGTGGTAATACCAAATGTACGCGCGCTGATTTAATCGGTTCTAATGATCCGATGGTACGGGATAATTCCCCTTCGAGGGCTCGAACCTGATTAATATTTTGTACAAAATTTGTTGTACCGAAACTTGATTGTTTATCAAAAATTTCATAACCCATATTACCGCCATTGGGCAATGATCCGGCTTGCGCCAATTCCATACGCGCTTTGCCGACATCTTTTTCGGACACCATAATTTTTGTACCGTCGGCGCTAAGGTCATATTGAATTTGTAATTCGTCTAATTTTGAGGTGATGGTAGTGGAATCTTGTGCGCTTAAATCATTATACAAGATTTTCATTTCGGGGCCGGCCACACGCATCGACACAAACACGAAAAAAAGCAACAGGCCTAAGAGGACGGCGCCCATAACTGCGAGCCGTGTGGGTCCTAATTTTTTTAATGTTTCGAGAAAACTATTCATAAGTTCCCAGTCGTCTAGATGAGGTATTTGTTTTTCTTTATGCCTACATATGAGAGTATCATATATTAACGAATTTTTCCACAGACACTTGACGAAATAAAGTAATAATTTGTCTAGATTCAAAGACTTAGCCGTATTATGGAATCGAGGGGCAAAAAATTTCTGAAATGGTTAACAAATAATTAAAAAATAATTAATACTTGGTTAATATATGCAACTAAGTAATCGATATTAGCAAATCATCATTTTCGAATCATAATTATTTGGTGAAATCAAGTAAAAAACTTGACCTGCATGTAAATTCTTGTTACTATGATAGTAGGGTAGTGCGTCCGAATTATATTTAGGGCGTACTTGGGAATAAAAACAATATAGGGAAACCGCTTTGAGGAGCCTTTGGGAAAAGGGGTGAACTCAATCGGGTGGGATAAAAAATGATCGAAGCTGCTACTGCTTCTGTATCGAACTCACAAATCATCCGCAGCGCTGTGGAGCAATCCTCTTCGGCACAAACAATTGCGGCAAATCCAACACGCATTCAAAAAGTGGCGGTATCTAACGCACCGTATTTGTCACCTTATGTTCGTTTAAGTCCTGGCACAAAACCAATTTTGGTTGTGCGGGATTCTGACACGGGGACTCAGGTCAATCAATATCCAACGCCAGCACAAATTCGTGCATATCAGACTGCGGCATCAACACAAGCTAAAATATCAGCATCATCTGCTCCACAAGGGTCAGTGAGTGATGTAAAACAAGTATCATATGACGAAGCGAAGGCTGTGTTACAAAATTCAGTTCAATATCAAGAAATTAAAAAAGAAGTTGCGCGCTCGGCCTCATCAGAACCAGCGCCAGAGCCTGAACCACCACAACCAGCACCACAACCTATATCTGTGTCGGTTGACGCGTAATTCCATTTTCATTGTTATGTCGCAATTGTAATGCGCGTGCTGTTTGCGCGCGCAATTGGCCATTATGCAGATCAAGATAATAAGCATCAGGGCTTAGGTATGAAATATATTCACGAAATTTTGCAAATGTATCAGCTTTTTCATCATCGGGGAGTGCTGTAAACGAATTTCCTAATTTATAATGCAAACGAATGATAACATGATCGGGAAATAATTTTTGTAAAATATGTGTTTGTAATTTTGTTGAACCATTGGGCTCATCACCATGACCCATTAATGACTCGCGATAATGGAATTCCCCATCAAATTCGATGATCACGGGTTGGTTGCCGATAATATAATGCCCATCGACTTCACGCTGTAGACGGCCTACGTGATTGGTAATATTATCACGTTTTAAATTCGTTCTATCTTCACGCGTAAGGCCATATTCACGAAAATCACGCATAAATTTATATTCACTATGGGATGAATGATCAGAGTTGGCGTATTTAGTATCCATACTCTCAGTTTCAAGAAGAATGGCAGTCATATTAAATATCTGACTTAATTCAATATTATTTTTAGTATAAGGTTTTAAATCATCTAATAAATAACAATATGAATTATATAGTGAGGCATTCATTTCAATACCGCCATCATGGGCAAATGCAAATTGCGCTGTTACTGACCATAGTAAGCTATTTCTATCTCTTGGAAATAATTTTTCTATATATAATGGATATATTTGTTTTAAAGGATCCATCAATTCTGTGTTCGCAATCGATAATCCCGCCCGTGAGATACTGTGAATTAAATAGATATACTTCACCAAATCGCGATGTGATTGAATCTCAATTTTCGGTATATTTTCTAGCAATTCATAAGGGGGCATTAATCGTAAGCCGCGATAGACGCGCAAAAGATTATCTGTATCGTCTGGCGTTACGTCTTCTTTTAATATAAGTAATCGTTCTGATAAAATACGACGTATGTTGTTCGTTTCAAAAAGTGATTGCCCTAAATATTGGGAATTGATGCTCAGAAAATCTAACGGCGCATTCGATAAAAAATCTTTGATATCTCTTTTGTGAGCATCCCAGAAATCTTCAAATAATCCAGCATGTCTTTTTAATTTTGAGCTTTTGCTGCGTATGGCTTCGGATGCGCACAGCCATAAAAAACTAATCACACGAGGCGATGATGTGGCGGCCGATAATGATGTCAGGTTGTCACATAATTGAGTGGGGTAGAAACCACTTTTGTCAGCGGCACTACACTTTAATAAAGAGGCGAGCTCATTATAGCGTAATGTGTCTAAATCTGCGCCACCATAAGGGGCGTCAACAGATGGCTGTTCTGGTTCTGGTTGAAACGCATTCATTTTTTAAACCTAACAATAAATAGACTTGTATATATCCAATAAAAGAGGGGGAACATTAGCACAAGCTTTAATATTATGTCAAAAGTTAACGGTGAGATCGCATACTTATATTATTCCCCTTGCCGCGCTCTTGTCATTCTGGGGTATGGGCTTTACAATTTCTTTAACTTTCTTCGTTCATGATCGCCATATTACATTAATAGGGTGCGATCCCTCGCACCTTCATTATCATCATACTTTACTTTCAAGGATTTAGACATGACACGCGCTGGACACGATACGTTAAAAACACGCAAAACCCTTACCGTTGATGGGAAATCATATGATTATTTCTCAATTCCTGAGGCGGTGAAAACAATCGGCGATGTGTCACGACTTCCTTATTCTTTAAAAGTATTGCTTGAAAATCTTCTTCGTTTCGAAGATGGACGCTCGGTCACGGTTGACGATGTAAAGGCGATTAAGGCGTGGCTTGATAATAAAAAATCGGATCATGAAATTGCTTATCGTCCTGCGCGCGTGTTGATGCAAGATTTTACGGGCGTTCCTGCGGTGGTTGATTTGGCGGCGATGCGCGCCGCGATGAAATCATTGGGCGGTGATGCACAAAAAATTAATCCGCTAACGGCGGTTGATTTGGTCATCGACCATTCGGTGATGGTGGATGAATTTGGCACGCCTCAATCATTTCAAAAAAATGTTGATTTAGAATTTGAACGCAACGGCGAACGTTATGCTTTTTTGCGCTGGGGTCAAAATGCGTTTCGTAATTTCCGCGTTGTGCCACCAGGCACAGGCATTTGCCACCAAGTCAACGTTGAATATTTAGCGCAAACCGTATGGGTCGAGGAAGATGAAGATCGCAAAGGTGTCAACATTGCTTATCCCGATACATTGGTTGGAACAGATTCGCATACAACCATGGTGAATGGGTTGGGCGTTTTGGGTTGGGGTGTTGGCGGTATCGAAGCCGAGGCCGCGATGTTGGGGCAACCTGTATCGATGCTCATTCCCGAAGTGATTGGTTTTAAACTCACGGGCAAAATGAAGGAAGGTAACACCGCAACCGATTTGGTGTTGACTGTTACGCAAATGCTTCGTGCCAAAGGCGTTGTAAACAAATTCGTTGAATTTTATGGCGACGGTTTAGATCATTTATCATTGGCGGATCGTTCGACCATTGCCAATATGGCGCCTGAATATGGTGCGACATGTGGCTTCTTCCCGATTGACGAAGAAACAATTCGTTACTTGAATTTCACAGGTCGTGATCCACATCGCGTGCGCATGGTTGAAGAATATGCCAAGGCACAAGGTATGTGGCGCGTCAAAGGTGCGGCGGATCCTGTATTCACCGATTCACTAGAATTAAATTTGAGTGATGTTGAACCATCACTCGCGGGGCCAAAACGTCCGCAAGATCGCGTGCCATTATCAAAAGCAGTTGATTCCATCAAATCGATGGTACCAACCATTCGCGCGCAGGCGGTTGATGGCCATGATTATAAATTAGAGGATGGTGCCGTTGTCCTTGCGGCAATTACATCATGTACAAACACATCAAACCCATCTGTGTTGGTTGCGGCGGGATTGCTCGCACGTAATGCGGTCAAACGCGGTTTGAAAACCAAGCCATGGGTAAAAACATCACTCGCGCCTGGATCGCAAGTTGTAACCGATTATTTATTAAAAGCAGATCTACAAAAAGATTTGGATGCGCTCGGGTTTAATCTTGTGGGTTATGGATGTACCACCTGTATCGGTAACTCTGGTCCATTGCCCGATCATATTTCAAAGGCGGTTGAGGCAGGCGATTTAACCGTTGCGGCTGTATTATCAGGTAACCGCAATTTCGAAGGGCGCGTGAACCCACAAACCAAAGCGAATTATCTGGCATCGCCGCCATTATGTGTGGCCTATGCTTTGGCGGGGAATATGCATGTGAATTTATTGACCGATTCGTTGGGCAATGATCAAAACGGCAATCCCGTTTATTTGAAAGATATCTGGCCATCAAACAAAGATATTTCTGACATGGTTGATCAATGTTTGACATCCGAAATGTTCAAATCGCGTTATGCCGATGTGTTCAAAGGCCCTGAACAATGGCAAAAAATTGGCGGCGCAGGCAAGTCAGAAACCTATGCATGGGATGATAAATCCACATACGTCAAAAATCCGCCTTATTTTGTCGGCATGACAAAAACACCGTCGGCTGTGTCAGATGTGAAAGACGCTAGTATCTTGGCATTGTTGGGTGATTCTATCACAACCGATCATATTTCACCCGCAGGTTCGATTAAAAAAGCATCGCCCGCAGGTGAATATTTAATGAAACATAATGTGCCTGTGGCTGATTTTAATTCATACGGTGCGCGTCGTGGTAACCACGAAATTATGATGCGTGGTACATTCGCCAATATTCGCATTAAAAATGAAATGCTTGATGGTATCGAAGGCGGAATGACCAAACACGTGCCAACGGGTGAAACCATGCCAATTTATGATGCGGCGATGAAATATATCGATGCGGGTACGCCACTCGTTATTTTCGCGGGCAAAGAATATGGTACGGGTTCATCACGTGACTGGGCAGCCAAAGGCACGCGTTTATTGGGCGTGAAGGCTGTCATCGCTGAATCGTTTGAACGGATTCATAGATCAAATCTTGTCGGTATGGGATTATTACCATTGCAATTCAAAGATGGCATGACACGTAAATCATTGAATCTAATCGGTGATGAAGTGATTTCGATCACAGGCGTTGAGGCAGGTATCACACCACGCATGGATGTCACATTAACGATCAAGCGTAGCAATGGCGCGGTTGAAAATCACGCGCTTATGTGCCGCATTGATACGCTCGATGAAGTTGATTATTTCAAGAATGGTGGGATCTTGCATTACGTCTTGCGCGATCTTGCCAGTTGAGGTATAAATTATTTAAACATGATTCAAATGAAAAGGGTGGAAGCAATTCCGCCCTTTTTATTTTGCCATTAATCCTGCGGCAATCTCACGGTTAATGGTAATCAGTGCCGTCAATTTATCCGCCGATGGTTTGGTCAAAATATCCAATGATCGTTTGAATACAAAATTGGCGAGGGTGATGATATTTTGCGGCAAACTACGCGCGATATCTTTATCATCTTGTTTTGATGCATGTTCAAAAAATGCCAGCCAAATATGGCGATTAATTTTTAAACAAACCTCAATTTCCGAAGGTTTTAAATGATCCCACCGCGATTGGATATCTTGCAGGAAACGGGCGGATTTCAGAAGGGCGCGCGCTTCAACATCGCGCGGGCGATCTTCGATATGTTTTGTATGGCGTAAATATTGTTTGGATGCGGATTTATAGGCAGATGGTTTTACGCCTGCCTGTGATGTATTTTGCGAAGGTTTAGTTGGTTGTTGGCTCGCTTTGTTGGGGGCTGTGCTCATTGAGGTCTATTCCTTCTAATAACTCGGTTTCATGCGCTATGAGATCCTTCGCTTCGCGCAAGGCTTTATAATAATGACCCCCGATAATTTGTTCATTGATCCGCAAGAAATGAATTTTTGTCGATGGTGCCGCCTGTTGAATCAATTTCAACATTTCAAAATATTTCGGATGATAATCAAGTGGGTTACGCGCCAAATACATACATTGCACGAGAAAGTAAACTTTCTTACATGGCGTATTGGCTTCGTGTTCCTGCAACACATCTTTTTCACGCAAAATAGGGGCTTCCCCCGAAATGTGCAAACGTGTGCGTTGATCATCATTCGTAATCACGGCGGTGCCGATTAAAATTTTCTCTCCTGGTTTTAAATCAATGACGAGTGCCATTTTGATCTCCTTTATAATACGGTGTGTGGGCCCAAATGGGGCGACAAAATAGGGGTTAGAATTGGTTTAAAATTTGCCTTTGGGCGTCGCTGGCAAGGTTTGAATCATCTTCGCTTAATTGTTGACGGACCTGCAGGGCTAATAAATTGGCGGCTTCATCCTTCATCACGCTAGGGGCGGGCGCTGAACCATCATCGGTTAATAAATTAGCCATGGTTTCGCGCGAAAATTCTTCACGTCCCTGCAATAAAAATAAATCAGACGTAATAATATGCCGCAAAGTCGTGGCGATATCGATCGCATTCATGACATCAATGCGACAATCTTGTACCTTTTCAATGGTTGTAAAATTTACAGGGCGGAATTCTAACGCGGTTGTGGTTAAATTAATCCCGCGCGTTTCTAATTGACTACGGCCCTCAATATCAAAATTGATAAATAAACTCTCGCCTTTGAGTAAATTAATATTTTTAACGCTGGCTTTTTCAACAGCATCATCAATTTTCTTTAAAACATTACGATAACGTTCTTCTAATTCTTCGATACGGGCTTTGTTACCTTCGTACCCCGCGCTGGTTTTTAATGTGTCGCGCGCACGCACGCTAATGCCGCCCGCCTCTTCAATGGCGGCGATAATATCATCAACGAAAATGCGGCTTGCATTTAAAACGCCAATACCATTCTCAAACCCATCGAGAAGGGTTTTAAGGTCATTAATCGTGAGAATATGGGGCTCTTTTTTTGACATTGGAATCCTTTCTGGATCGGCTCTTGAGTCACATTCTGTGCTCTCTTATACTACAATTCTAACGGTAAAGAAATTGTTAAACCCTAAAAATATAGGCTTAAACGCGGGCGTTATAACGGGTTAAACCATGGCTATCGACATATAAATCTAAATGACCATTTGCCAATTGATCCATTTCAGTCATCAAATCAGATTTCTCAGTCCCGTTGAATGAAGGGGTGCGGTCATCTGATTTGCCGTGAGAAGTATGTTCATTCATCGCGTGTTCAAAGGCGCCTTGGTTATGTTCAAAGCTGAGTGATACATTCTCGCTCTTGATCCCAGCTTGGTTCAACGCATTTTCCAATGCCTGTTGATCGCGCAGGAACATATTCATCGTATCGGCTTTTTCAACCACAAGGTGAACTTTTAAGGGATCACCTTTTTTATATTCCATACGCACATCCATACGTCCCAATTCGGCAGGATCAAGGCGAAGCGAAATTGATTGCGCGCCAGTTTTTTCATCCTTCACATATTTGTCAATCACGGCAGCAACGGCTTGCGCCGCACCTTGCGGAAGATTTACAAATGGATTTTGTCCTGTCATCGCGGGGGTTGAATTATGTTGCCCTGATGCAATTGTACCCGCAATGGTCAATCCTAAATTTGATGATGTTGGTGCTGTTCCGTTTGTTGATAATGCACTAACCAATACATCATCAAACGAGATTGTTGTTGTACTTGCCGTATTATCATCTGCACTCTGTGTTGTCGTTTCTGATTTAATCTGTGCAACAGCTTCGGGAAGGTCAGCATCGGCGGCATCTGCAGTTTCTGCCATGGCATATAAATTTAATTCAGTTGATTTTTCAAGGCGAATATCAATGCCTTTGGCGACTCCGTTTACAGGTTTTGTTTGCAAATTTGCCATTAATGACGCGATAGCTTCAGGTTTTGATAATAAAGTCGGATCAGTGTTCAAAGCATTTTGAATGGCAACCTTATTGGCCTCAGATGGTACAACGCGCAGGCCAGCCGTCTCAAGAGTATCGGTGCGGTTTAATGCATCAATTAAACGTTTCATATCTGATGATGATAATGTGGATGCTGCGCTTACAGGCGTTTCGGCACTGGTGGTTGTGGGTTCTGTTGTTGCTAACTGAGGCGCAGATATAACATCATCCGTGGCTGTTGTGCTGTCGGCCGTTGTCATTTGTGGTGCAACAGTAGGAACAATGATGGGTGCTTCAGTCGATATATCAATCGCATTCATTGTTTCAGCAGGTAATAATGATACACTGATTTGTGATGCCATTAAATCTGGGGCAGGTGTTACCACAACCGATGCCACAATCGGCGTTGCCATTGTTGATACTGTTTCTAATTCGGTTTCAAACGTTTTATCTTTTGATTTTGCTTTATCACCACCGCTGCAATCTTCACATTCTTGCGTGCGGTCTTTTTCTTTACTGCGTGCTAATTTTTCATTTTCATCGCGATCATCTTGCTTCACAATTGGTTTTGTGTTTGAAACTGTAGGCGTTGAGATCAAAAGTGCAGATGATGCGGTCATACGATGTCCTTATAAAGCGAATTTAGAATGATTCATTAATGGCGGTAGCTTGAACGCGCGTACTGCTATCGCTCAATGATCCGCGTGGGTTATATAATGACTTGTCTTTTTCAATGGTGGCGCGTGCGGCCTCAATTAAACGGGTTTGCATACGACGTACCGATTCTACCATGCGCAATGACCATGCCATTGATTGTTCGGCGAGCACATCTAATTCTAATTGAAGTTTGATTAATTGTTCGCGCAAAGCAGGCGACGCGGTGCGAATAGCATCGCCCTTGGCTTTGACAGCTTTAAGGCCAATTTCAAAATTACGGGTCGCAATATCTTTGTCTGGTTGTAACGCCACAAAATCTTTTAAACGACGCGCAAGCATAGCTTGGTGTTCAGCTTCATATATTTTTTTTAATGTTGTCATCAACGCCAAAATCTCCGTGAGCATTTCATCAGGAGATCCATTTAGCAGGCGAGATGAAGAAGAGGTTGTTGTCATACGCTCATATCCGTTGTTGATAATGATGATACGGGCGGTGTGTCTGTTTGGGGCGCATACTTATAATTTTTGACTGCATCTTGGCCGTTGGCTACCAATTGTGCATGGATCAATTGGGCTTTGACATCTTCCGCCAAACCAATGCCGCCTTGCTTCGAAATCATCTTACCATATTCATTTAATTGGAAATCACGAAATACTTCCTCTCCCTTACCGCCACCAAAGAAAGGATCAACTTCCATCATTTCAAACATTGGCTTTAACATCTCGGTGATAAAGACAGCTTCGAAATCTTGGGCAGTTGCCTCAATCTTCTTCATCTCCTTGTCCGAGAGTGTCGCGGCTTGTTGTTGTGATGAAAGTGGAGCAAGTGTTGTCATGATTATAATGTCTCAATTTCTGCTTGAAGAGCGCCAGCGGCTTTGATCGCTTGCAAGATTGTGATGATATCACGCGGGCCAACCCCTAATTTGTTTAACCCTGTGACCAAATCTTGCAATGTTACACCTGCTTCCATCACGGCTAATTTTGCATCACCGCTTTGGTTTACAGCAACATCGGTGCGGGGAACAACCACAGTTTCACCATTTTCGGCAAATGGATTTGGTTGTGATACTTGCGGTGTTTCGGTCACTTTGATGGTGAGGTTACCTTGGGCAATGGCAACGGTGCTAATGCGAACATCGGCGCCCATTACAATCGTGCCTGAATTTTCATCAATCACCACTTTGGCAACTTGGTCAGGTTGTACAGGCAATTGTTCAATATCGGTGATGAGTTCAACAATACCGCCTGGATAACCATCAGGTTTGCGCAATACAACGGTGCCATCATTTTGCGCGGATGCTAATTCACCATTCGTGAAACCATTGATCGCGCGGGCGATACGGCGCGCGGTGGTAAAATCAGGATTGCGCAATGATAAACGCACTTCGGGTAAATTGTTGAGATCAAAATCAATTTCTTTTTCAACAATCGCACCTTCGGCAATACGTCCACGTGTCGGTGTGTTTTGGGTGACAGATTGCGCAGACCCGCCAGCTGAGAAACCAGAAATAGCAATCGGGCCCTGCGCTACGGCATACACTTCACCATCGGCGGCCTTTAATGGCGTTACCAATAACGTACCGCCTTGTAATGATTTTGAATCGCCCAATGTGGATACAGTGATATCAATTTTTGAACCTTGGTTGGCGAATGCGGGTAAAGTGCTGGTCACCATTACGGCGGCAACGTTCCCAGTGTTTAAATTTTGACCGCGGATATTGACGCCCAAACGTTCCAACATGGCAGTGAGTGATTGACCTGTGAATGGTGAATTATTTAATTTATCACCTGTGCCGTTTAATCCCACAACCAAACCGTAACCGATAAGCACGTTTTCACGAACGCCTTCGATATCGACGATGTCTTTAATGCGTGTCGTACTTGCATTTGCGCTGACTGATGATCCGAACCAGATCAGTGAGAAAAAGAAGGATGCCCAGAGGAGTAAAATCCATCCTGTGCGTGAAAGTTTCTTAGTCTGTGTTTTATGCGTTGTCATGTTAACCACCCAAAGTTATATCTTTCCATGAAAGAACTATGCGAGTTCCGTGCCAGTTTCGGGCGCAAATGATTGGGAATGAACGGGATTTGACGGGAAATAACGGGATTTACAAGAAAATCGGGTCGGCAAAATTTTCCCAATGAAATATCTCAAAAATTTCGGTATAAATATACTCATGAAAATCACAGGTCCTGACGGCCCCAAATCGGTGGGCGGTACGAAAAAAACAGAAAAATCAAAGGGTTCATCCTCATTTGGCGATATGCTGGGGGTTGATGAAGCGGCCGAAACCGCCCATTCCATGGGGGCGGGGGCGATTGCCCGTATTGATGTTTTATTGGCGGCGCAAGCCTCCGAAGACCCAACAGAACGCGCGGCGCGCGGCCGTATGAAAAAACGCGGCGATCAGATTTTGCGCACCCTTGATAAACTCCGCATTGGTATTTTGACAGGCACATTGACGGTGGGCAATTTGATTGATGTTGCCGATGTGGTGGCCAGCCACCGCGAAAAATTGAATGATCCCGAATTGGTTGGTATTTTGGATGAAATTGATCTGCGCGCCCAAATTGAGGTCGCCAAGATGCGTATGGCGCTGGATGCGTCAAAAATGCTATAGATTTGGGTGGATGGTTGCGCGCTGTCCCTTGAATTTTCCACCGAATCCCGCATAATTTAGGTCACTTTTATAACCCACAAAAGGTATGTTTATGTCAAAAGTAGGTAGCGTTCTGGTTCCGCCAAATTATAAGCCAACCGACAAAGAAAAATTTATGAATCCTGTCATGCGGGAATATTTTCGCCAGAAATTGATCAAATGGCGTGAGGAATTGTTACGGGAATCGAGCGATACCATCGCCCAAACTTTGCAAACAACCGAATTGCAACAACCTGATTTAACTGATCGCGCATCGGCGGAAACCGATCACGCGCTCGAACTTCGCACCCGTGACCGCGAACGTAAATTGATTACCAAAATCAACGAAGCATTATTGCGCATTGATGATGATACATACGGATATTGCGAAGAAACAGGTGAACCCATTGCCGTGGGTCGTTTGGATGCGCGCCCAATTGCCACATTATCATTAGAAGCGCAAGAACGTCACGAACGTATGGAACGCACACACCGCGATGATTAAAATCTGTTAACCGCAGAGGCGCGGGGTTAAAGAGCTTTTTTGAAAATCTTCTGATCATATGGTTGGAAGATTTTTTTATTTATAAAATTATCTCCGCCACTCTATCTCTCTGCGATAAATTTAATCAAAAAAATCCCGAAGGTTTTAAGGCCTTCGGGACGGAGTTGGGTGGGTAAGGGATTCTGTTCACGCGCGTGGTATGGGGATGGGGAATGCGCGTGAACAGATAGGGGAAAACAGGGTTTAGAATGGCATCAACACATCCATAACTTGTTGGCCGTAACGTGGTTGCTGCACATCGGTAATTTGACCTTTGCCGCCATATTGAACACGGGCTTCGGCAATTTTTTCGTATGAAATGGAATTATCAATGCCGATATCTTCGGGACGGATAATACCTGCCAATTTCAATACGCGATTTTCGAAATTCACGCGGACTTCTTGTGCACCATGAATGACCATGTTTCCATTAGGCAGAACTTGCGATACAGTTGCAGCCAATTTCATTTCAATTTTTTCTTCACGATCAACTTCGCCTGAGCCACGATGGCTTGAATCTGAACTTGCGCTGGTGAGATTATTTAGATCCAATTCATCGGGTAGAACGCGACCTAAATCACCTTCGAACCCAAGTAAGTTTGGCAAACCTGCTTGTTCATTTGCGGTACGTGTGCGCGTTGTTTCATTTTTAATTTCACCCTTGTCATCAATATCGATCACAACGGTCAAAATATCGCCCACTTCATCGGCACGTTGGTCTTTGAAAATACCTTTGGTTTCACCATTCCACAATGAATTGGCAAGGCGTGGCGATTCTTTCTTCACTGGCATGGGCATGGATACAGGTTTGTATCCGTTCATATCTGTTGGGCTAACCATTGCCGATTGCGATGGCGTTTCACCCACAGCTTTTAAACGATCGGCGGCGCTGCAAGCTGTCAAAGACGATGCTGCCAATAGCAAGCAAACAAAGGGATGCAGAGGAAATTTTTTATCTTTAATTATTTGTGTCATAGTGACCCACCTTTCTTTTTTAATACGCAGTTATCAATTATCGAACCGTTACCGTACGATCACCTGTCACTTCGGCTGTCATTTGTTTTGCCGATGCCCCGTTGATCACACGAATAAAATCACCTTTGGCACCATTTTGTGATGCTTTGCCTTTAGCGCTTAATAACAGGCCATTATCATCATATTGGATCAATACTTCATCGCCGCGTTTGACCAATTGTGGTGATGAGATATCACTTTCTTTAATCACGCGACCTGCGGTGATTACGCGATCTGGTGCCATGCCAATCAAATCATCGGCATCAACAACAGCGTTCGCAATTAATGCACGTTCAGGAACCTGGATATAATCAATATCATTTGCGCTAATCACATCCGATTTTTTCATGGTTTGTTTCAATACAGGTACAGACACAGTGCGTATGACAGTCCCCATAATTTGTTTGGTGACAACAGGGTTTTGTTTATCGGGCACAGCAATGGTTGCGGTAAATACATCGCCATTTTTCGATATATTTAATGATGTAACATCAATGGTTGGCGCAACCGATGTTGGTAATGTTACCGATACATTGGGATCGTTTAATGTTAATGTAATGTCGCCTGCTTTGCCTGTTTCAGCTAATTTTGTTTTGATCTCTTCAGCGATATCATCAGCTGAAATTGTATATGACGCGCGGCGCACAATTACCTGATCCATGTCGGATGCAGGTGTCCAATTCACCTGATGTTTCCGTGCGATCGTTTTTAATGTTTGCGCATTTACAACCATTTCTTTACCCAAACGTGGCGCTTTGCCAACAATATTATTGGGATTATTTACATCATCAAATAAATCACCCAATTTGACATGATCACCATCAACAGTAGTCATTGCGCGCAATGATGCTGCATTCGCATCTGATGTGGTAAAGCCAATGAGATATACCAAAGCCAAACTAAGAATGATCAAAAGCGATAGGCTTTGTAACGTCATCAAACCAATTGTTTTTAGGGAATGTTTTTTTAATTTGCGTTGGTATTTTGTCATCGACATGTCCTCCGCTTATACGTTGCTGTCTAATAATGCCATGGCATCTTGAAACGATGCGGCAATTGAACTTGGCTCTACGGTTAAACCCGCAACGATTAATGTGGCCACGCCCGCGATCACGAGCACACTGCGCACTGTTTGTCCGATGATTTCGTTTAAAAACTGATCTTGGATATAATGTTTTCTCATGATCTTGTCCCTACCTTCGTTTTTTATAATTGCAAGCCCCGTGCCATATTCCCACTAGGTGGGGCTTGCCGCTAAGTCATTGATTATCTTAGTCTATTGACTGTATCCATCATCTCATCGGATGTTTTGATGATGTTTGAATTCAGCTCATAGGCACGTTGTGCGGTGATTAACAGGGTAATTTCTTTCACCGAATCCACGTTTGATTGCTCCAAAAGCCCTTGGCGGAGCGCGCCAAAATTATCTGATCCTGGATTACCGACAGTTGCAGCGCCTGAGGCTTCGGTTTCAAGGAATAAATTATCGCCCATGGCCTCTAATCCGGCTGGATTGACGAAATTCGCCAATTGAATTTGACCCAAATTTTGCGGGGCGACTTGGTTCGGCAGGGTTGCAAATACTTCACCTTCGCCATTGATCTGAACCGAAATGGCATCAGTTGGGATAGTGATATTGGGGTTAACGCGATACCCTTCGGATGTTACAATTTCACCATCGCCATTACGACCGAATGATCCCGCACGGGTATAGGCGGTATCACCATTCGGTAATTCAATTTGGAAAAATCCACGACCATTAATCGATACATCCAAATCATTATCAGTAATTTGCAATGTACCTTGTTCATGAATGCGGTATGTTGCGGCAGGACGAACACCCAAACCTAACGAAATACCTGATGGTGCAATATTACCATTTGTCGATGTCTGTGTACCAGGACGATCAAGATGTTGATAGATCAAGTCTTGAAATTCCAAACGTTGACGTTTGAAACCAGTGGTTGTCATGTTGGCAATGTTGTTTGAAATTGTATCAACATTCATTTGTTGGGCGAGCATCCCAGTTGCGCCGATGTCTAATGATCTCATGTTATGTTCTCCTACCTATACCTTTATTTAAGCGTTTGTTTGCAATAGTTTTTGAATGGTGCCACGTTGACGTTCATCTTCGCCCATGACCATTCTCATCGTGGATTGATAATCGCGTGAAATTTCAATCATACGTGTCATTTCCAAAACGGAATTTACATTTGATCCCTCAATTGATCCTTGGATCATGCGCGTGTTTAATGCGGGGCGTGGCGGTTCTTCGGCTTTGTATAAACCGTTACCTTGGGGTTTCAGTGTTTGCAGGTTATCGAATTCTACCATCGCGATTTGCCCAACTGGATTATTGTCGGCAACAACGTCCCCTGTCGGCAAAATTTTCACTTCTTGTGTGCCTTCGGGAATGGTGATGGCTGATCCACCATTTCCTGATACTAAATATCCAACGGAGTTGACCAATTGGCCTCTGTTATTAACGGCAAAATTTCCACCGCGTGTGTATTGCACGTCGCCCGATGGTGTGGTCACACCCATAAATCCATCGCCCTCTAATGCGACATCATAAGTGCCGCCTGTCATTTGTAATGGCCCTGCCGTAGTGGTAGAAAACTGCCCAAAATCATAAACCATCTTAAGGGGCTCACGTTCGCCAGGTGGCTTTGAAATATATTCATTAAATAATGGGTTTTGCCCACGATACCCAGGGGTTGAAAGGTTGGCGACGTTATTGGCAATCATAGCCATTGACCGTTCTAAAACGACCTGCCGTGATAACCCTACATAAAGCGAATTTTCCATGTTCCTAATCCCATATGTTTTGGCGGTTTTTTCCGCCTTTTGAATGTTCTTGTCATTCCTATGGGAAGGGAATTGCACAAACCGTGCCAGTTTTGGGTTTATACATATGTATAGGTAGGGGCAAAGACCTATTGCACCGTTTTTATTTTACCGTACACTATCGATATTCGTATTCGATTCCAAATAGATAGGTGATCCCCATGGCTGGCAAAGCGATTGAAGAAGTCAAAGACGGCGACGATATTGCGCCCATCGATGATGGCGCAGGTAAAAGTAAGAAAAAAATGATTTTAATGATCGCGGTGCCGCTGATCTTATTAATCGGCGGTGGTGCGGCGGCCTATTTTACGGGGATGCTTGATAAATTAATGGGCAAGGGCGAACATACGGAAGCGGGGGCCGAAGGCAGCGCTGAAGGCGGTGAACATGGAGCCGAGGCCGCCAAAGACGGCGAGCCAAAAGTTGATGAACATGGTAACCCGATTGAGGTCGCGTTCTTAAAAATTCCTGACATGATTGTAAATTTGAACTCCGATGACGGATCAGCGCGATATTTACGTTTATCCGTTCAATTAGAATTAGAAAGCGAAGCCGACCGCGTGGCGGTGGAAAAAGTTCTCCCCCGTGTTGTTGATCAATTCCAAACATATCTGCGGGAATTGCGCGTGCAGGATTTGCGCGGATCAAAAGGGATTTATCGCCTACAACTGGAGCTTTTAAACCGCGTCAACCAAGCGGCGGCGCCTGTGCAGGTCAAAGATGTCCTTTTTCAGGAAATTCTGATACAATAATAAGACGTATGTATGGTGCTTTGAAGGGGCGGGCAGAAATTGGCGCGTTTCTTGAAAGGGCATGAATCAAACCACATATTATATAATTAGGGATTTATCATAAGATGGCTGAGACCACGACTGCCGAAACCGAACAAATGTCCGACGAAGAACGCCGGATGATGGCCGAATGGGAATCCATGGCGGCCACTGACGGCACGGCCGATAACGCAGGTGAAGATGATGACATGGCGGCCGCAATGGGTATGGGCGGCGATACGCGTATTTTAAACCAATCTGAAATTGACTCACTTCTTGGATTTGACTCAGGCGACAGCGGCGCAGAAACATCGGGCGTGATGGCGCTTGTCAATGCCGCGCTGGTCAATTACGAACGATTGCCGATGCTTGATATCGTGTTCGATCGTTTGGTACGATTAATGTCAACATCATTGCGGAATTTGACATCGGATAATGTCGAAGTATCACTCGATCAAATTTCCACCGTTCGTTTTGGTGATTATCTCAATTCCATTCCGCTTCCCGCGATGCTCTCGGTATTCAAGGCGGTCGAATGGGATAATAACGGCATGATCGTTGTTGACAGCGCGCTTATCTATTCCGTTGTTGATGTATTGCTTGGTGGTCGTAAGGGCACACCATCTATTCGCGTGGAAGGTCGTCCCTATACAACAATCGAAACGCGTCTTGTGGAACGTATGTTAAATGTAACATTGTCAGATATGTCGACAGCGTTTGATCCCTTATCGCCCGTCACATTTAATTTAGACCGTATGGAAACCAATCCGCGGTTTGCGGCAATTACCCAAAGCGGAAATGCCTGCGTTCTCGTGCGCATGCGCGTTGATATGGGTGATCGTGGTGGGCGCATTGAAATTTTGATTCCGTATGCCACGCTTGAGCCTATTCGTGAATTGCTCCTTCAAATGTTCATGGGGGAAAAATTTGGTCGCGATTCGATTTGGGAAACACACTTGACGAATGAATTATATACAACTGATGTCGCGCTTCAGGCTGTGCTTGGTGAAAAATCGGTTATGTTGCGTGATATGTTATCGTGGAAAAAGGGAACGCTCATCATGTTTAATACCAAACCTGATGATATGATCGAATTACGATGTGGTGATTTCCCCATGTTCACGGGGCCAATGGGATCAAAAGAAGGTAATATTGCGGTAAAAATTGACCGTTATATTCCGCCACAACAAGAATAAATTATTTTTTATACTTCTGAATTTATCTGCGTGAAAGGGAATGGGAATGTCATACGGGTTATTTCTCGATCTTGTGATTATCGTGTTATTGGGCGCAACGATTTTTTATGCGATGCGCCTCACGCGTTATTTGGAACAATTTCGTTCCAACCGCGCCGATATGGAACGATTGATCCGCGATTTATCCATGCAAATTACCCGCGCGCAAGAAGGCATAGGCACATTGGATCATTTGGCCAAAGAAAGTTCTGACGAATTGCGCACACTTTTAAATAAAGGTCGATCGTTATCTGATGAATTACAATTAATCACCGAGGCTGGCGATAGTCTAGCCACGCGTTTGGAACAATTATCAGTGCGCGCACGTACGGGTTCAGATCCTTATGAAACGAAATATGAATCAAAATATGAATCGCCATCGCGTGAAGCCCCCGTATTTGCTGCACCGTCGCGGTCTGCACCTTCATCGGCTTCGTTATTTGCTATTCGTGATCCTGATTTTGAACATGATGATGACGGCACGGATGATGATTTAGGTTCACAGGCTGAAAAAGATTTGGCCCGCGCGCTACGTAAACGTAATAAATAGGAAATAAAATGAATGATTTTATGAAACAATTTTGGGAAAAATTTCGCTTATTGCCATTATTAGTGGTTGTGGCTTCGCTTGCATTTCTCATTCGCGTAGGAGAGGCGAGTTTACAAGTGCGCCAGTTGTCAGGTTCTGCTAACGCCCAAGTTGTTGCCGATGATAAGGCCAAAGACCAGCCGACGGAAACATCTGATAAAAAACCCGATGATACAAAAACAGATAGGCCCAAAGACACAACCAAAAAGCCTGAAATTGACTTGCCGTCAACAGATACAGCTATGAAAGATGCCGAACCTGCTAAAGAAGGCGCGGCAAAGGATGCACAGGTTGATCCCAAAAAAGATTTAGCCAAAACACCCAAAACCGATTGGAAAGACGCATCTGACAATGATATTGATTATTCCGCAGTTCGCCAAGATGTATACAAAGATTTGTTACAACGCCGCCAACAACTCGATGCGCGCGAAAAAGAATTGAAAAAGCGCGAAGCCTTGATTGCGGCAACAAATACTGAAATTTCAGGGAAGGTGAAAGAGCTCACCACCTTAAAAACTGAAATTGAAAAATTGATGAAAAAGCAAACTGACGAAGAGCAGGAAAATGTAACCCGTCTTGTGCGTATTTATGAAGGCATGAAACCCAAAGATGCCGCGCGGATTTTTAATGCGTTGGATATGGATGTGCTTGTATCGGTTTTGGGTAAAATGGGCGAAAAAAAATCGGGTGCGATTATTGCGGCAATGGACGCTGAAAAGGCGCGCACTGTTACTTTGATGCTATCTGAGCAAAAGAAGTTACCCGATCTGAATATGGGGAGTGGCGATTCGGCTTCGTCTGACCAGATGGATCCAGTGGATTTGCCTGCATTAGGCCAAGAGCGTGACCAAAGTGACGCAGAACAGCCGCCACCTGCTCCACCTCTAACAAATGATACACAATCGGATGCGCAGCCACCTGCCTAATATTCCATAAATTCATATTGGCGTGTGAAATTACCGTATTTGCGGACAGAGGGGCTCACTCTCATACTTTTTTAATTATTTCACGGCATAAAGGTAAGATAAGTTTTTAGTTTTTTCGATCTTGCCTGGAGCTACCTATGACCGTTGACAAAAATATGAACGTCTTGATTGTGGATGATTATAAAACAATGTTGCGCATCATTAATAATCTTTTGAGACAACTTGGATTTCCAAATGTGGATGAGGCAACTGACGGAACAATGGCTCTGGAAATGTTCAAAGTCAAAAAATATGGCATGATTATATCTGACTGGAACATGGAACCAATGACAGGTTTGGAGTTACTTAAACATATTCGTAGTGGCAATGAAAATAAAGATGTGCCCTTCATTATGGTCACCGCTGAAAGTAAAACAGAAAATGTGATCGCCGCCAAACAAGCGGGCGTTAATAATTATATCGTGAAGCCATTTAATGCCGAAACATTAAAAGGAAAAATCGAAGCTGTGTTAGGTGCGTTCTAATCCAAATATCTTGTCTGGGGGAAATAGATTATGACCGAAGTAACCATACGCCGCGATCAAGTTGTAAATATTATCAATTCCGTGATCGAAAAAGTCGAGGCGGCAGAAGATGTATCGCGCGAGCAATTATATCAAGAATTACAGGCTTTACATGATTTAATTGAAGAAACACGCCGTGAGATTAGTGAAACGCACGTGGGCGATGTGGCGGGAAAACATATTCCAACCGCAACCGATGAATTAGATGCCGTTGTAAAGGCAACTGAAGTTGCTACCAGTGCAATTATGGATTCGTGTGATGAAATTACGTCACTATCAGCAAAAGCTCCGACTGAGGTTGAAAGCCAATTAATGAATGAAGTTACTAAAATTTTAGAGGCGTGTTCATTCCAAGATATCACTGGTCAGCGGATTAGCAAAGTTGTGAAGAATTTAAAGATCATTGATGAAAAGGTAACGAATTTGATTGGTATCTTGCAGGATAAAATTCCTGGTTTACCGATGGAATCGGATGGCGCTGACAAACGTGTGGGTGATGCCCGTTTATTAAATGGTCCCCAAATGCCTGATAAGGCTGTGAACCAAGACGACATTGATAAATTATTAGCAGATTTGTTCTGATGAAACATGACGCACGTGCCCCTATAAAATCATCTGAAGAGTCGGTTCTGTATATATCACTCTCTCTTTTTATCATTCTTTTGGCATTTTTTTTAGTTTTAAACTCTCATAGCGACTTTGAACAAGGCCGTGTTGGGGCAGTGTTAAGTTCTGTTGAACAAACCTTTACCACAAAAATTTTTGATGATGGTGCGGGCCCGAGCTTTGTGGCTGATCTATCTCAGGGGCGCGGAAATGGCTTTGCGACCGAAGATATGGCTAATTTATTTCGGTCATCAATGGCGGGAGTTGAGCCATATTTGATGCCTTCAAAAGAATTTTTAAGCGTGGAATTGTCCCCCACAGAATTTAAAAACATGACATTATCTTTGGGCGAAAATGAAGTTCCATCAACGGTTGCCGCAATGGTTAGCCGCGCATTAGAAGGATCAGATAAATCTGTACCCAATTTACAAATAGAGATTTGGGTAAAGCAAAATGATTCAGAGCAAAAAAATCATTTAAAAACGGCGGACCAATTTGTACAAAATTTAATAGCGCGTGGTGTTGCGCCCGCGCGGGCGAGTATAGGCACAAGTTCAGCTGTCTCAACGGGTAAAATCTTACTTTTGTTTCGCCCCTATTCACCTTATGGGGTAGGGGGATGAGCTATATTCTTCACTCAATACATGAACTAAAAAAACTGGATGGTGAAACATTAAATCCGATACGATTTGTATCCATTAAAAAAATTCAAAATTCATCATCATCTTCAAAGGTTTGGCTAATTTCTTTTACAGATATTTTGGCGCTAATGTTGACGTTCTTTGTGATGCTTTATTCGATGTCAGAACATAATATTGATCAACAAAAACCAATAAATAATAAGATTGTGGGCGTGGAAAATATCGATCAAAATCAATTGCAGGGTGCGCGCGATCAGGCGGGAGCAGTTGATGACATCAGTCTAAACAAAATCAGTTTTAACCGCGCACTTGATCTTGGTTATTTACAAAATATTTTAGAAACATATCGTGATGAAAATATTAATTTAAAAGATATGCAAATTTCCCGCGATGAAAAAAATGGACGAATTATTTTGATACTTCCCGAGGAGCTATTATTTGCATCGGGGCAATCGAATCCATCCTCTCGCGGCATGAAGAGTTTGGGGCAACTGGCTAAAATTCTGTCAAATATCAAGAATGGCGTTGAGGTTATAGGGCACAGCGATCCACGGGCTACCCGTGACGGAAAAAGTAATTTGCTTCTTTCGCTTGAACGCGCCCAAGCAGTGGCAGGTGTGTTAGAGGCGCAGGGGTATGAAAATGGTATCAATTTTCAAGGTTATGGCAGTGCGCTGTTTGATTCGCTCCCGTCCACGTGGGATGATTCGCGTAAACTATCCACCGCGCGTCGGGTTGATATCGTGGTGCACGCACATGATGGATCACGGCTCAAAAGGTTTGGGATCGCTGCCCCTTAATCGCCATCATTCCCTTGTGATATGACTTATCCTGTGGCACGCTGGACGCTATGGTTCGGCGTTTATCATTATTATCTTATCTTGTGGCAGGCGTGGCGATGTTGCCCTTATCGGCGGTATCGGCTGCGGATGTAACTGCGCGTGCAAACACAATGGATGATTATACACGTATTGTATTAGATTTTGAAAAAACACCTTCATATATTGCCGATCAAAAATCATCATCATTAAAATTAACATTTCAAAATGAAAGTGATTTATCATCGGCGGCAAAATCAATTACTTCAGCGCCCCGTGTTGCCTCTGTTTTGGCAAACGATAAAAAGAATATTCAATTTACATTTTCAAATCCAAAAGAAATTAGACATTTTACCATTGGTAATCGTGTTATAATTGATGTGTATGGTGATCAGACGACGGCCGATCAAAAAACACCCGAACAAAAGATCGAAGACAAGCCTGTAACTGCAACGGCTTCAGAAGAAAAAAAAGCCGATGAGACAAAGCTTGCGGTTAAGGAAGATATAAAAACCGAAACACCCGAACCAAAAATTGACAAGGGTGCAGCTTTAATGACGATTGAATCGATTACCGATATTCAATTGGCTGTGTATCAATCGGGTTCATTGTTAAATATTGTTGTGAACCAGCCGAATTTTGCACCTGCGCCGCAAATAACAGGCGATAAATCCATTATTGAAAAAACCGGTAATGTTGATATTAAAAATTTTTTGAATGCAACAATGTTTGGTGTCAAAATTCCATCGGGCACTGTGGCGCGCGCCGAGGGCGGCGGAAAAAAATGGCGGATTATTTTATCATCATCGGATAAGAATGAATCATCTCCTATATCTTTATCGCGAGCGGGAGAACAATTAGTATGGGCTGTACCCAATACGGGTGCGCCGTTGACAGTGACCGACCCAGAATCGGGTGATGATGTGAAGTTAATCCCCGTATCAACAGCGCAATCATTTACAGGTGCATCCCAAAATTTTGTTGATATGAAATTATTACCCTCACAGGTTGGCATGGCCTTTGTGCCCAAGCGGGATAATGTGAATGTTACTACAAAACCTGATAAAGTGATTATTGGCGATGGGCAATCTTTATCGATTTCATCGAAAATTAATCCGACGAAGACAGAAACACTACCGCCCAAAGACGAACCAAAATCCAAAGATGATCAGGCACCTAAAACCGAGGCCGAATTAACGGCAGGTGAAACATTGCCAACAGAAGGTGATGAAGCGTCAAAACAAAAACCTGTCGCTGTGACCGATACCACGCGTTATTTTGATTTAGCAAAATGGCAACAAGGTGGTATTAAAAAATTAGAATCAAATCGCCAAAATTTATTAAATGACTTTTTGAAAAAACCAATAGCGCAGCAGGCCGATACATTAATCTCACTCGTAAAATTGGAAATTGCCAATGGCATGGGCGCAGAGGCGCGTGGTTATTTAGATTATGCGACGGCCTTGGTTCCTGAATTAGAACCGACACCTACTGTGATGGCGTTATCGGGCGCGGTTGAAACATTGATGGGCCATGATGATGATGCGTTTGCGTTATTCACAAATGAAAAATTGGCAAATAATGCAGAAATTCAAATGTGGCGCGCAGTATCATTGGCACGATTGGAAGATTGGGCACAGGCGGGTGAAAATATGCCAGCATATCCTGTTGTGCTCGAAACCTATCCACCCGTGACGCAAATTCCATTGGGGCTAACCTTGGCAGAAATTGCATTGCGTAATGGTAACCCCAGAGATGCCGATAAAATTTTGGAATTAATTAGTAAGCAAGATAAATCTATGTCAGATGCGGATCATGCGGCTATGGCCTATTTGCGCGGAGAATCAGATCGGCAAAAAGGAAAAGTTGCTGAAGCTAAAAAATTCTGGGAACCTTTGGCAACTGGTACAGATGATTTATATCGTGTCAAAGCGGGTTTATCATTGACGAATTTGCAATTGGATAAAAAAGAAATCACACCTGACGAAGCCATCGATCGATTAGAAGGGTTTCGTTATACATGGCGCGGTGATGAATTGGAAACCGCCGTCAATTTCCGTTTGGGGCGTTTATATATTGAAAAAGGTGATGCGGTGAAAGGGTTAAACACACTGCGTCAAGCGGCATCATTGTCACCGCAATCAGAACAAGCCACACAAATTACCGAATTGATGAAAACAACATTCAAAGATTTATTTTTAACCGAAAAAATAAATGACATTAGTCCTGTTGATGCGGTAACGGTGTATGAAGAATTCACTGAACTCACCCCCGCCGACGATGAAGGAAGCCAAATTTTAGAAAAATTATCGAGCCGTTTGGTCGATGTTGATCTATTACCGCGCGCGGCCGCGATGTTACAGAAAAAAATTGACCAAGGGGCAACAGGATTAAATGGCGCGGAAACGGCGGCGCGTTTGGCCGATATTTTGGTGATGGACAAAAACGCCGATAAAGCAATTGAGGCATTAAATAAAGCCGATGAATTATTAAAAGATGTACCTGTTGATCAATCGGCAAAAGTCAAAAAGCAAATGGCAATGTTGCGGGCGCAGGCCTACGGCATTCAGAAAAAACCTGATCAAGCGTATGAAGCCCTGAGCCTTCTGGCGCAAGATGAAGATGTATTGCGTCTGCGTGCCGATATCGCATGGGATAATGAACGGTGGCAAGATTCCGCCGATGCGCTCGAGGCATTGGTACAAAAATCTGATCTATCGCCATCACGTCCTGTCACTGATGATCAGGCGGAATTATTATTGAATTGGGCCATTGCGTTGCATAAGGCCGAAAATAAATTTGTTCTGGCTGATATTCGTGATCGGTTTTCAACTGCTATGGCGGCATCACCTTATAATGAAAAATTTGAAATTGTGACGCGGTCAAAACAAAATTCGGTTGTTGTGGATCGCGCTTCAATTGATCAAATTATCTCCGAGGTTGATATGTTTAAAAAAGCGGGAGAGAATGTCACAAAAACTGAGCCTGCGGTGGGTGTGCCGACAGACGCAGAAAAAGCAGCCGTATCTGCAGAATCAAATGCAACGCCAGAGGAGCCTGCAGTAGATCAGGGTGAAGCCGATGTCGCGGGCGCGGATGGCGCAGCGGGCAATGAAGGTTCTAATACGTCCGCGCCGTGATCAAAACTTTGGATCAATGATCCTGCAACCAAATGCCATCCATCAACGAGCACAAAGAAAATAATTTTAAACGGCAGGGAAATTACAATCGGCGGTAACATCATCATCCCCATCGACATTAAAATAGATGATGTCACAATATCAATCACCAAAAATGGTAAGAACAACATAAACCCAATTTCAAACGCGCGGCGTAATTCCGAAATCATAAAGGCGGGTACGATGATTTGAAGCGGTGTTGCCATCGGTGTTTCGGGCGGTTTTGTTTCTGATACTTCCATGAACAGGCGTAAATCTTGTTCGCGCACATGTTTCAACATGAATGCTTTAAATGGGTCTATTGACCGTTCAAACGCGGTCATTTCATCAATTTCTTCATTCATTAATGGTTTGACGCCTTGGTTATATGCGGCCTCAAATGTTGGCGCCATGACAAAGAATGTTAAAAATAACGCGAGCGAAATCATCACTGTATTGGGCGGTGTTTGTTGTAACCCGATGGCGGAACGCAGGAATGACAACACAACAATAATGCGCGTAAATGATGTCATCATAATTAAAATTGATGGCGCAAGTGATAAAACGGTGAGGAGTGCAACAGTTTGAATAACGCGTCCTGATACCGTGCCAGAATCACCGCCCATATCGAGCGATAAAACTTGCGCAAAAGCAGGATTGGTCAATGCAAAAAATAATAAGAAACCAGATGACACGCCGAGCGCGATAATTGCGCGCATCACCCATGATTTTTTCGAAACGGTTTTTGTCATGGTGTTTGTTTCAGATGTCATGCGCTTGTCTCATTGTTTTGTGGCGGTGGCGTAATGTTTGACTCCACTACAGTTTCACCCGAAGGGCCGAGAATGACAAGATGTTCCGTATCATTATCCCGTTTGATCAAAACGGCTTTATGGCGGGAATCGAGATATAAAATTTCTGAAATCTTTAAACGGCGTTTTGTACTTGCGGTTAAGGTTCCAATCGTACCGCCCGCAGACAGGCGTTTGAGGATAATATAAAGCCCCCCCATCAATGCCAAAACAAATAATAGGGCCATTAAAAAACGGATGTAATCTGTGGGTTCCATAGATAAGGTCGTTCCTCAGTTTGAGAATCAGAGTTGTTTCGTATCATCGAGAATAGCATTAAACGGGTCGGGTTCGCCATTGGCTCTGTACACATAAGATAAGACTTCGGCGACTGATAAAAACGCCTCGGACGGGATGGGACTGTCCAATTCGACCTGTGCCAACATTTCGGCAAGAGCGGAATCCTCCCGCACCTTGATGCCTTGGTCAAAGGCAATTTGCAAAATTTGCTCGGCAAGTTTTCCCCGTCCCGCCGCCGCAATGCGGGGCAAATCGCCCGTTTCAGGGTCAAAATTGATGGCAACGGCGGTCGCACGTTTCGGTTTTTCCTTTATATTTAAAGGGCTTAGCCCATTTTCGCCGTCCGTTTGGCGCAAAACGGGCGTCCCGTCATCCATACGGTCAAGGGGTGGGTTTTGGGGCGGTGTTTTTGGCATGAAACCTGCAAATATTTTTTATGAACTTAAACCATAAGCCATAAAGGCCATTAAGTCGAGGTAGGGAACATGACAACGGAAAATATCGGCCTGTTTCAAGCAATGGGCGCCAAATTAAAATATTTGGATCAACGCCAAAAGGTGATTTCACAGAATATCGCCAATGCGGACACACCAGAATACAAGGCCAGAGACTTAACCAAGGTTGATTTCGGTACAGTTTTGAAAAAGGTTCAACATGATAGCGATAAAGTTCCACCTGTGCGCATGGCGGCAACAAATCCAAACCATTTACCATTGCCAAGCGATATCGATAACGCGCGTATCAATAAACAAAAAATGGTTTATGAAACTGCGCCTGATAAAAACGGCGTTGTGATGGAAGAGCAATTGGTCAAAGCGAACGATGTGCAGATGAATTACACATTGATGCTGAATTTATATAAATCAAACATCGATATGATGAGATCTGCAATAGGTCGCCGATAAGAATTAGGGATAGGGAGATAAAGATATGTCAGATACTATGTTTTCAACATTAGCCGTTTCAAGCGCAGGCATGAGAGCACAAAGCGAGCGTGTGCGTGTTATTTCACAAAATATTGCCAATTCCGACACCACTGCTGAACAACCTGGCCAAGATCCATATCGTCGCCAATTAATCACTTTTAAATCACAATTAGACAAAAATTTAGGCGCAGAAATAGTGCGCGTCAAAAACGTAACCGAAGACCAAAAAACAGATTTTCGTACCAAATATATGCCAGGTCATCCCGCCGCAGACGAAAATGGTTATGTGCAAATGCCAAACGTGAATTCATTGGTGGAAACCATGGATATGCGCGAGGCCACCCGTTCATATGAGGCGAATATGGGTATGTTTACCCAAAGTCGCGATATGATGACCCGTACAATTGATCTGTTACGTTAACATTTTTATGATACAATGTTTAGAATCGAAATAAACAGGAGACCCACATGGTTGATCAAATTGCAAATCCTCTAGCTGGTGCAAAAGCTTATGGTGCGGCCAAAGGCCTTGGTGGCGCCACATCATCAGAGGCAGCCCAAGGTGTTTCATTCGGTGATTTATTGGGTAATGGGGTTCAAAGTGCCATTGATACCATGAAAAATTCAGAAAAAGTGTCCGCCGATGCCGTTGTGGGTAAGGCGAATTTATTGGATGTTACCGCCGCCGTATCATCAGCAAAATTAACACTTGATACTGTTGTGGCTGTTCGTGACAATGTGATCGAAGCCTATCAACGCATGATGCAAATGCCGATTTAATAGGTAAGAATAGGGTTGCCAAATCCCCTAGGCAGATTGCCCTGATTCTGTTACGATTTTATTTATGAACGAACAAGAAGTCATTGATCTCCTTCGCGAAGCCATTTGGTTGTCTATCAAATTGGGTGCACCCGTGATGATGGTGGGGTTGATTGTGGGTGTGGCGATTGCATTGCTTCAGGCGCTGACCCAAGTACAGGAAATGACTTTGGTTTTTGTTCCCAAAATTTTGATGATTTTCTTGGCGATGTTCTTGATGTTGCCCGCCTTTACGACAACACTCATTGAATTCATGAATATGATTGCTGATCGCATTGTGCAAATAAAATGAATGAACTTGAGACATTTCTCACAACTGGTGTTTTTTCGTTTCTATTAACCTTCGTGCGTGTGGGCACGATCATTATGATCATGCCAGGGATCAGTAATACCTATGTACCTACACCTGTCAGGTTATTGTTTTCACTTGGGTTGACGTTGGTGATGGCCCCTTTTGTAAACCGATTTTTACCTGCCGAAATTCCCGCATCAAATATATTATTTGTCATGTTAACAGTTGAATTCTTAATTGGCGCATTTATTGGAACCATAGCCCGCGTTTTAATAGCTGCGTTAGATACTGCTGGTATGATTGTTTCAACACAATCATCCCTTGCCAATGCTCAATTATTTAATCCTGCCTTTGCTTCACAAGGATCGATCATTGGATCTTTTTTAACCTTAACGGGTATTTTGTTGTTGTTCACGACAGATTTATATCATTTCTTATTAATTGGAATTTTGCGCAGTTACGAGATTTTCCCCATCGGGGTTATGCCTGATATTTCAGATCTCACAAAAACAATGATAGATGCTGTTGCTGCATCATTTATGGTGGGAATTCAAATTACCGCGCCATTTTTGATTATTATTTTAATCATGTATGTATCAATGGCTGTTATGTCGAAATTAATGCCAGCGGTGCAAGTATTTATGATCGCAATCCCTTTGCAAATTTTATTGTCGCTCTTTATCCTCATGGGTGTTGTTTCCGCCATGATGCTGGTGTGGTTAGGACAATATGAGCAAGGTATGAGTTTATTCACCTTTATTGGCGATGCAAAGGGATAGATCATGTCAGAAGGTCAAAACGAAGACGATTCCTCAAAAACCGAAGACCCTTCCCAGAAAAAATTAGAGGATGCACGCCAAAAAGGACAGGTGGCACAATCCAAAGAAATGGGAATGTGGATTGTCCTATTAATGGTGACATTAATCATCGCGGTGGGATCTGGGCCTTTGTTCACGGCCATGAATGAATATTTGCGCGGATATTTCGAACGCGCAGGGCAAATGCCAACGGGTATTGGCGGTATTGCATCCATCTTAACTGATATGTTTTTGAAAACATTAGGGTTTGTGGCAATACCATTTATCTTATTAATGGTGGCGTCATATTTAGGAACATTTGTACAAATTGGTTTCTTAATCGCACCCGAAGTTATTAAACCTGAATTCTCAAAAATTTCGATCTTCAAAGGTTTCAAACGATTATTTTCCATGAAATCAATCGTGGAGTTAATCAAAGGTATTGTAAAATTAGTTGTTGTAGGCATTGTGACTTATGTATTAATTCAGCCTTATTTTGCAGGCATTGAGCACACGGTAAATCAAACAATGGGTGTGTTGCTTGAGGATATTTATACGCTTACCATTAAAGTTTTGCTCGGTATCTTGATTGTTTTATTTTTTATGGCGCTTGCTGATTTATTGTACCAGCGATGGGAATTTAACAAACAAATGCGCATGACCAAGCAAGAAGTCAAAGACGAATATAAACAAACCGAGGGTGATCCATACGTTAAAGGTAAATTAAAACAAATGCGTATGGATAAGGCGCGTATCCGTATGATGGCGAACGTGCCCAAGGCCGATGTGATTATCACCAACCCGACGCACTTTGCGATTGCCCTGAAATATGATCCTGAAAAATCTGATGCGCCAACTGTGATTGCCAAGGGGGTTGATGAACTTGCGCTTCGCATTCGTGAAGTTGCTAAGGAACATGATATTATTATCTATGAAAATCCACCACTTGCGCGGTCATTATATGATCTGGTTGATTTAGATGAAGCCATTCCCCAAGAATTATATAAGGCAGTGGCCGAGGTTATCACCTTCGTTTATCAGAAAAAGGGCAAACTGAAACCGCGAACGACTTAAAAGAGATTGGCGAACAGGGGTTTAAAAACCTGCGTGAATCTGGCAATCTAAAGATATGTCAACGCACCATCCTTTTACATCGAAACAGTCTGTTATTAAACCATCTCACTATCTGGCTGGTTTTGAAAAACCACAATGGGGCATTGGTGCCATCATCTTTCTGGCCTTCACGTATATCTTGTTCTGCTTGTCGATTTTCTTATTTTTTGATTTGCCGCCCTCAATTAAAATTGTCTTATTATTGTTGGTAACAGGTGGATTAATCGGCGGGTTTGCACTTCATCATGTGATGCATGTGTTCGGAGGGCATGAAAAAGAAAAAAATCTCCTCAAAGAAATTTTGGAAAGCACCAAAGTTGCGCGCGTAATTACAGATGCCAGTCAATCAATAGTATTATTCAATCATAAATTCAGATCAATGATGCCTGATTTCATGTCGGCCAAGTTAGATCAAATTTGGGCAGGGTTAAACATCCCCGATGATTTTATCGAAGGTCTTCGTAATGTGGCAGAGGAGGCTGATCGCGGTCTCTCATCCCACATTGATGTCAAAATTAATCGTCATGATTATAATCAATGGTTGCGTATTCATGCTGAACCACTTGCTAATTTCGCAGGTCATATTGATTGGCATATCGAGGATATCACCGATGATTTTGAACGCAGCCGCGCCGTGCGCGAGGAGCGCGAAAAATTAATTGATTTTACCGACAATGCGCCCGTTGGGTTTTTCTCGGTTGATGAAAATGGAAAATTTGTATTTGTAAATGCAACATTGGCGCGGTGGGTTGGCACTGATTTACAAATGATTTTGCAATCAGGAAAATTACACAATTATTTGCTCAATCCGCCTACCAAAGCTAATCCTTATGATATTGTTGATTTTGGTGGTGCGCGTCAAATCGCCGAGGTGCAATTAAAAGGTCACGGCGGAAAAATTGTACCCGCGTCAATTAATCAAATTGTGGTGGTGGAGGATTCGGGGCGCGTGCGCACGCGCGCGGTTGTGCATGATTTGACATCAGAACGCGCGATGATCGAAGCATTAGAAGAATCCGAAGATCGTTTCCGTCGTTTTTTCGAAGAAGCCCCTTTGGGTATTGCGATTATCAATGCCGATATGATTGTGGCGGATTGCAATTCATCACTCGCCCACATGCTGGGGAAATCGCGCAAAGAAACCGAAGATAAATCATTTGCTGAATTAATCGATAAAGATGATTGGGCGCACGTATCCGAAGTGTTGCGCCGTATTCAAAATGGCGAATCAATGCAAGATGTGGCGGAAATTCGTTTATGGTCGGAAAAAGATAAGGTTACTGTGCCCGCGCGTATGTATGCACGTCGTTTCCGTGATAATAATAATGTTGTCCTTCACTTTATTGATTTAACGCAACAGAAAAATTTAGAAACACAATTTATTCAATCGCAAAAAATGCAAGCGATTGGTCAATTGGCGGGCGGTATTGCGCATGATTTTAATAATTTGCTGACCGCCATTATTGGTTTTTGTGATTTGTTATTGCTGCGCCATAAACCAGGTGATCCATCATTCGGTGATATTCAACAAATCAAACAAAATTCAAATCGTGCGGCGAATTTGGTGCGTCAATTGTTGGCGTTTTCGCGTCAACAAACATTACGTCCAAAGGTACAAGATGTCACCGATATTTTAACAGAACTTGCGCATTTAATGCGCCGTTTATTGGGCGCGAATATTGAATTGAAACTTGTTCACGGCGATAATCTGGGGTTTATTAAGGTTGATGGCGGGCAAATGGAGCAAGTGCTTGTTAATATGGCGGTGAATGCACGCGATGCGATGAGTATGAATGGCGGCGCCAATAATGGAACGCTCACCATCACCACATCGCATTTCACCAATCGCGAATCTCAACAATGTTGCGGTGATATTATGCCCGCGGGACATTGGGTGCGTATTGATGTGACCGATACAGGGTGCGGCATCGCTCCTGAAAATATGAATCGTATTCTCGAGCCATTTTTTACCACCAAAGATGTGGGGCAGGGTACAGGTTTAGGGCTTGCCACCGTATACGGTATCATCCGTCAAACGGGCGGTTATTTAGGCCTTGAAAGTACGGTTGGTGTTGGCACAACATTCAGTGTCTATTTACCGCGCCTCACTGAACTTGAGCCCGAAGATGTGGTACAAAAAGAAAATGTGGAAGATACCGTATCTGATCTCACAGGTACCGCGCGTATTTTATTGGTTGAGGACGAAGACGCCGTGCGCGCTTTCTCATCCCGAGCGCTCACGAACAAGGGATACGAAGTTGTCACGGCCGAAAGTGGTGAGGCGGGATGGACAGTCTTTTCTGAACTCACCAAACCAATTGATCTGATGATCACCGATGTGATTATGCCTGGCATGGATGGCCCAACACTCGTCAAAAAAATTCGTGAGGTGAATCCAACACTCAAAATTATTTTTATCTCAGGTTATACAGAGGAAAAATTAAAAGATTATATGGGCGATGGCATTTACTTCCTGCCGAAACCCTTCTCGCTTAAGCAATTGGCGGCAAAGGTAAAGGAAGTGATGGGGTAATAATTCTGTAAAATAAAAACATGTTCTTTTTTTGTTCTTTTCTGTTGACGATAGGAACAAACCATGTACAATCATAATATAGATGTTGATGAAACGTTGGAAATCTTAGGAAAATATAGACTTGTCTAACGATTCGGGACGATAAAGAAGGAGAACATAATGACCGTTACACCATTCAAAGGAGCCGACATGGACACAAAATCACCCGCGGAAAAAAACAAGGCATTAGACGCAGCCTTGCAACAAATTGAACGCGCCTTTGGGAAGGGTTCGGTCATGAAACTGTCGGGTCAAAATGCCCAAATGGAAGTCGAGGCGATTTCAACGGGCTCTCTTGGTTTGGATATTGCTCTCGGTATTGGCGGTGTGCCGCGCGGTCGTATCATTGAAATTTTCGGCCCTGAATCATCAGGGAAAACAACATTGGCATTACAAATTATTGCCGAGGCACAAAAATCAGGTGGAACATGCGCGATCATTGATGCGGAACATGCGCTTGATCCTGGATACGCCAGAAAATTAGGTTGTGATTTAGACTCTCTTTTAATCTCGCAACCTGATGCAGGCGAACAGGCTTTGGAAATCGCGGATACATTGGTTCGGTCTGGTGCGCTTGATGTATTGGTAGTGGATTCAGTTGCGGCACTGGTACCACGCGCAGAGCTTGAGGGTGAAATGGGCGACAGCCACATGGGCCTTCATGCGCGTTTAATGTCACAGGCTTTGCGCAAATTAACGGGATCAATTTCACGTTCACGCACGGTTGTTATTTTCATCAACCAAATTCGTATGAAAATTGGTGTGATGTTCGGATCACCTGAAACAACCACAGGCGGTAATGCGTTGAAATTTTATGCATCAGTTCGTTTAGATATCCGCCGCATTGGCGCGATCAAGGATAAAGAAACTGTGGTCGGTAACCAAACACGTGTCAAAGTTGTTAAAAACAAAATGGCACCCCCTTTCCGTCAGGTTGATTTCGACATCATGTATGGTGAGGGTATCTCCAAAATGGGCGAATTGATTGATTTGGGCGTGCAAGGTAACTTGGTTGAAAAATCAGGTGCTTGGTTTGCCTATGATGGTCAACGGATTGGTCAGGGTCGCGAAAATGCAAAACAATTTATGCGGGATAACCCAGAACTTGCGAAAAAGCTTGAGGCGGAAATCCGCAAGAAATCAATGGCCGTTGCTGATGCGATGTTAGCAGGGCCAGAGGGGGACGAGGCTACGGAAGCGGCTTTGGAACCAAATGATGAAATTGTGGCTGATGACGCCCCAAAATCAAAGGCGAAGAAGTCCGCTTAAGATCCCCATCTTAGAAAATCTTCTCCTGTTTGAAAGAATATCTGCAAGTTATCTCCCATACTTGCAGATATTTTTTTGTCTGATAGCATAAAAATATGACATCTGGGCAAGACATTAACATTAGACCAATTCAGAAATCTGATATTCTTTTAGTTAAAAAAATGATGGATGAATTGCATTTATTTCATGGTAAAATGATCAAAACATCCACAAAGCGGATTATAGATGGTTGTTTCGAATCAAAATTAACACAGGGTTTTGTTGTTGAGCATAAGTCAAAGTGTATAGGGTTTAGTTTTGGCTATGATGTGATGAATTATATTCAGTCAGAGCGCTGTCATTTTATTGACTATTTTTTTATCAAGGAAAAATATAGATCAATCGGTTATGGGCAAGCATTATTGAATTATGTGATAACATCTGCACAAAAACGTGATTGTGGTTTGATATATGTGACGGCTTCAAAACACAATCAAGACGCTAATTCTTTTTATAAAAAATGTGGATTTAAACGACACATTTCGAAATTAAATAAATATGTTTTAGAAATTCCACGTAATTAATTAATTAATCTTTTTGATTGCCACGTAGCACGCGAGATTTTTCTCGATTCCAGTCGCGCTCTTTAATTGTTTCGCGCTTATCATGTGCTTTTTTCCCTTTGGCAAGGGCAATCTCACATTTAGCGATACCGCGTGCATTAAAAAATATTTTAACTGGAACCAATGTATAGCCTTCAATTTTAATGCGCCCCATTAATTTATTAATTTCACGACGATGGAGTAATAATTTTCGTGGGCGGGTTGGCGTATGCTGTAAATGAATGCCTGCGGCTCCATAGGGAGCAATCGTACACCCATGTAAATAAATATCGCCGCGTTTGGCAATCGCGTGCGCTTCGGCTAACGAGCATTGGCCGTGACGCAATGATTTTACTTCTGTACCCGTTAACATGATGCCAGCTTCAAAAAACTCTTCTAAAAAATATTCAAATCTAGCCTTGCGATTTTCGGCAATCGTTACATTGGTATTTAACAATTCTTTTTTTGTTGATTTCGCCTTAGCCATAGTTTTTTATTTGTGATGTTGCAGCATCGTTATTTTGTTTTTCTGGCAAATTTTTTAATAATTCGTCTATGTGCACGCGCGTTTCGGTTGTTGCAGGAATTAATGGCAAACGCATATCATCGCGTCCAAATCCCAAACGATGACAGGCATATTTTACAGGAGTTGGTGATGATTCTATGAATAAGCCTTTGTTCCACGGGTTAAGAATAGATAACAACATATCTGTGGTCACATCATCATTTGCCATGATAGCTTTATATAAGGCCATGCATTCTGCTGGTAAAACATTTGATGTCACAGAAATGCATCCATGACCGCCTTCTTTCATATAACTGGCGGCGGCATAATCATCACCACACAATAATACAAAATCATCTTTTACTTTATCTTGAATTGGTTTTACGCGCGTAATTTCACCTGTTGCATCTTTGAGGCCAATAATACGCGGTAACTCAGCAAGTCGTAATGTTGTTTCAACAGATAAATCAACATTGGTGCGCCCAGGTACATTGTATAATATAATCGGAAGGTTGGTGGCATCATGAATGGCTTTGAAATGTTGATAGACACCTTCTTGCGTAGGACGATTATAATAGGGCGTGACGATGAGCGCAGAATCAGCGCCCGCAGCTTCTGCAATTTTGGTACATTCAATTGTATAGCCTGTATCATTTGAGCCAGTACCTGCAATTACGGGAACATAACGATCAGTTTTGTGGCCATCACGCACAGAGACCGTTGCGCGAAATAAATCACCCATTTCAGCAGGGGTCAGGGTTGGCCCTTCACCCGTTGTGCCGCAAGGAACAAGACCAGATATCCCGTTTTCAATTTGCCAGTTAACAAATGTTTCAAAAGCCTGTAAATCCACTTTGCCGTTGGCAAAAGGAGTGATAAGAGCTGTAATATAACCTTTATAGAGAGACATAATGAAATATTTACTAGGTTCTAAACCATTTGTCACCTTATTATTATTTTTTTCCCTGATTTTATTGACAAATCAGGCCAGTGCTGACTCATCACAAGTTTTAAAAGCCATCTCAAATAAAAACTGGTCTCAGGCACGGACGATGTTAGCATCTGAGCGTGACCCAACTCTCAATTCACTTTATGAATATTTTTTATACACTGATAATTCGGTACGGGTGCCATTTGCTTCAGTCATGTCATTTTTACGCCGCCACCCGCATTGGCCAGATCAAAATAGAATAAAAATGACTGCAGAGCGTAATATAGCGGCAGGCGATGATAAAAATTTAGTTGCATCATATTTTTCAACGCAATCACCATTAACGGGCGAAGGTATTATCGCCTATGCCGCTATGATGGGTACCAGCGGACAATTCTCTGCTGTATTAAATAAATCATGGGTTGATGCTGATATAACATCTGATGTTCAACAAAGAATATTTAAATCATACGGTCAACTCATATCACGCACCGCGCATGAACGCCGTTTAGATAATTTATTGTTTAAAGACCAATCTTCACGTGCGCGCGCCTTGGCATCATTGTTGGGTAACGGTTATCCTGAGTTAGTTGAAGCCCGTTTAATGTTGGCCAAAGATTCAAACAATGCAGAACAATATTTGGCACGTGTGCCCGCCAATTTACAAAAAAATGCTGGTTTATTATATGAGCGTTTAAGGTGGCGCAGGCGTAATGATATGAATGACGGTGCCGTTCAAATTTTGCAAATTCAACCAAATGCATCAGAAATATCAAATATCGAAGATTGGTGGAAAGAGCGCAATATACTTATCCGTCGTTATTTAGAGAATAAAAATTATTCCAAAGCGTACCAACTTGCATCAGCTCATGGATCGATGGATGGCCAAGAATATGCCGAGGCAGAATGGATAGCAGGATGGTTATCGCTTCGTTTTTTAAATGATCCCGCGCGTGCACTGGGACATTTTCAAGCGATGCAACCCCGTATGAAAACACCAATTAGTAAATCTAGATCATCATATTGGAGCGCGCGCGCCTTGGATAGGGCGGGGCGTAAAGATGAGGCCATAAAATGGTATCAATACGCAGCGCAATTCCCACGCGCTTATTACGGCCAATTAGCCGCAAAGCATTTGAATCAGCCATTGGCGCGACCAGTATCAATTATAGCATCCCAAACAGATCGCAATAAGATTCAAAACTCAGATTTAGGCCGAGCGATTATTCTGTTGGATCGTGCGGGATTAGATGGAGCACGCAATAAATTTATCAAACATTTTTCCGAACAAATTCAAACTGCTGGTGAATTCAAAGCATTGGCTGAATTGATGATGTCGATGAAATTACCGCAAGAGGCTATAAAAGTTTCCAAAGAAGCCGCCAAAGATAATATTTTACTCAATGAGGAATCGTATCCTGTGTTGCCATCATATTATCAACATATCACAATTGATCGTGCGTTAGCGCATGCGATCACACGTCAAGAAAGTCAATTTGATCAGGTTGTACGCTCACCTGCCGGCGCGTTGGGATTGATGCAATTAATGCCAGCAACAGCCAGAGAAGTTGCACAAAAAAATGGCATTAACCATGAACAACAATGGCTGACATCAAATCCACGCCATAATATAGAATTAGGTTCACTTTATTTGGCGGAATTACTTCGTCGTTTTGATGGGGCGCATCCGATGGCTATGGCGGCGTATAATGCGGGTCCGTCACGCGTTAATGGATGGATTAAAGAATTTGGAGATCCGCGTAAGGGGGAAATTGATTGGGTGGATTGGATTGAGCTTATACCCATTTCAGAGACTCGAAACTATGTGCAACGTGTTACTGAGGGATATATGGTTTATCGAGATCAATTAGGCGTTCGCTAGACCCGAGCATGCGTGTATATGCAGTAATCTTTCGCTAATATTTTTAACTCATCATCATGATATGGATGATTTAAAACCAAAGACAATTATTATCGCAGATGATCATATTTTATTTCGCGACACGTTAGTGATGTATTTGTGTGCAGCAAATCCGCATTTTAAAATAATTGTGGCTGGCGATTTTTCTGAGCTTTTTTCTATCCTACATCGTAAATCAGAAAAAATTGATCTTATGCTAGTTGATTATTCAATGCCATCAATGATGAGTCGTGATGCATTTTTAAAATTAAACAAAGATTATAACCATATCCCGATCGCTATGATGTCAGGTGTCGCGGATTTGCAGGATATAGAATTTATCAGAAAGATTGGTATAAAAGGGTATATTCCCAAAACATTATCAGCATCAAAAGTGCTGGAAGGGATTGATCGTCTTTTATCAGGAGAATCCTTTTATAATACAAACACGCATTTATTTTCACTTTATCATGATCAGAATAATAAAGAAAATTTTACGTCACGTGAGTGTGATGTTTTGGAATTATTGGCAACGGGAGTTCCAAATAAAGAGATCGCTAATGAATTAAATTTAAAGCCTGTTACTATAAAATTATATATTCGTAATATTCTTAGAAAATTAAATTTAAAAAATAGAACACAAATAGCATTATGGGTAAGTGGAGGTATAAAAAATGAAAAGAAATATTTTTAATTTCTTTATAAATAAAAAAAGTAAGACAGATATTGTTCAAGAATCATTATTATTTAGCGCGGTTCAAAAAAGTTTTGATGGAATTGCATTATTAAATTTTAATCAAACAATATTATATGCCAATGATAGATTCTGGGCGATATATGGTATTCCTTTGGCTGAACGTGAAAAATATATGTCGCAAAAATGGGATATTTTATATTCGGAACAAGGTCAAAAAATTATTCAAGAAAATATATACCCAGCTTTAGATGCGAATTCATATTGGGCGGGCGCAGCATGGGTTAAATCATGTAAGGGGCGTAAATTTTTTGCCGATTTATCGATTATAAAATATGATACAGGATATTTAGGATTGGTGCGCGATCGAACAGATTTTGTTCAGGAAATAGAGAAGAATAAATTACTAACGCGTGAATTACACGGTGCGCAAAAAGACAATGCAATTATGGCGGCGGTACGATCAATGATCCATGATTTTAATAACACATTATCGGTTATTAAGGGGCATACAGAATTATTGGAAGATGGATGCAATTATTCATTCGAACAAAGGCAATCACTTGATTATATAAAGCGCGCGGTTAATTCTTCGCAACATATGTTGGCACGAGTGCGCTCATTAATTCCACAAACTATGCGGCATGAATAAATATCTTTTCTATTTAAGAATGATGAATTAATATAATTTGTCATGTTTTATAAAAATCAGCATTTAAAAAAGATTATGTCGTTATTGAATGGCAAACAAAATGTCCGTCCGTATGCAATGTATGTTGGTGGATGTGTGCGTGATTATATACTTGGAATCCCTATAAAAGATATTGATATTGCCACCATTCATGCACCAGACAAAGTCATAAAAATTTTGAAACGTGATTTTAAAATCCTTCCTATCGGGATTGATCATGGAACAATTGTTGCCGTTACACCTATTGGAAATATACAAATAACAACTTTGCGACAGGATGTCACAACAAATGGTCGGCATGCCACAGTATCATTTACTGATAATTGGATTGATGATGCAAAGCGGCGGGATTTTACCATCAACACTTTGTTAATGGATGCAAATGGTAAGATCGTCGATCCGTTGCAAACGGCATTGAAAGATTTAAAGCGTGAGTTAGTCCAGTTTGTGGGTGAGCCACAAGATCGCGTGCGTGAAGATGTGTTGCGTATTTTACGGTATGTGAGGTTTCAGGCACGATTTGGGTGTGGCGTACTCAATAAAGATTATTTAAAAATTTTTGCGCAACAAAAGACTTTATTTCATAAATTATCACGTGAACGAATTACGGAAGAAATATTTAAAACAGTTTGTTATTCATCTGCTTTTCAATATTTTCAGCAGCTTGAGATTACAAAATTATTATTGATGCCGAAAATATCACGCGCACAAATAAAAATTTTTGAAAAACTATCTAAAATTAATTTAATGTCACCAGAATTGGCTCTGGCATTATGGGCGAATGGATCGAAGGTAAGGTGGGCAAAGATTAAATCATATTTAAAAATGTCAAATAACACGATCTCGCACATTGATGATATAATATCAGGGCAAAAAATATTTAAAAAAATAGATCGTCAGAATTATTTGGTATTGTTATATCGATATAAGCGTGACGTTGCGCGTCATATTATCATTTATTCCTTATCGCAGCAGGGAATTGCGGCCGCCCGATTAAAATCAGAACTAAAAAAATTTGATGAATTGCAAACTCCTATATTTCCCATTTCAGGAAAGGACTTAATGGCGCGTGGGTTTCAATCAGGCCCAGAGTTAGGGGCAGCTTTACGAGCACTTGAAAATAAATGGATTAAGTCAGGATTTAAATCTGTTTCACTTGACGCAATGCTTCGGCGATAACGATTGCGCCAGACATGGCGACGTTAAATGAACGTACATGTCCACGCATAGGGATAATGACTTTATTTTTCATTGCGTTATGAATCTCATCGGGAACGCCTGCGCTCTCACGTCCTAGTAACAAAACGTCATCATCCTGAAATTGAAAATCATATACTGATTGATTTGTTTTGGTGGTGAGCAACACAATACGGCGATCGCAAACGCTAGATATAAATTCTTCCCAATTATTGTGGCGGATAACCTTTGCGTGGGCGCGGTAATCCATGGCGGATTGTTTGATTTTGCGTTCATCCCACACAAATCCACAAGGTTCAATAATATGTAGATCAATATCCATGCCAACGCATAAACGCATCAAAGCCCCTACATTTTGAGGAATATCAGGTTCAAAAGCGGCCAGAGAGATCTTTTTATTATACATAATTATATAACTTGGTTTCAGTCAAAGAAAAGAGGGCTGGAATTGACATTTATTCTACGATAAAACATAAGTTGTTCGAATCAAAGATTTTTTAATTTAACTCTTACCTTATAAGTATATGTCTCATGAGCACAGATAACCATAATTCAAGTGATGAACCGACAAGACGCGATTTTTTGTTTTTGACCGCAGGTGCAATGGCTGCTGTGGGCGCGGGTTCAGTTGCATGGCCGTTTATTAATCAATGGTCGCCCGCCAAAGATACATTGGCATTGGCAACCGCAGAAGTAGATTTAACGCCAATCCAAATGGGGCAGGCGATCACAGTTATGTGGCGCGGCAAGCCTGTGTTTATTCGTCATCGTACGGCCGAGGAGATTGCAACGGCTAAGGCTGTTGATGTTGCCTCTTTGCGTGACAAGCAAGCCGATGAAGACCGCGTGCAAAAAGACCAATGGTTAGTCATGGTTGGCATCTGTACACATTTAGGTTGCGTGCCGCTTGGTCAAAAAACAGGTGAGAGTAAAGGCGAATATGGCGGCTGGTTCTGCCCATGCCATGGATCACATTACGATACCGCTGGTCGCATTCGTAAGGGGCCTGCACCTAAAAATTTGGAAGTTCCGACCTATGTATTTACAACGGACACTATGATCCGTATCGGTTAAACAAAATCTAAAAAATGAAGTAAAATGGAGTGTTAAATGGCTTCTGGTGAACGTAAACCGCTCGATAATAAAGTAATGGAATGGGTCGACTCACGTCTGCCGATTTTTACAATGATTCAAAAAGAATATGGTGTGTTCCCAACGCCTAAAAATTTCAATTATTTTTGGAATTTTGGCGCCATTGCGATGTTCATGTTGGTCACGATGATTGTATCGGGTATTACACTTGCCATGCATTACACGCCACATGCGAATTATGCATTTGCGTCGGTTGAACGTATTATGCGCGATGTTAATTTTGGCTGGCTCATTCGTTACATTCATATGAATGGCGCATCATTCTTTTTCATTGCTGTTTATATTCATATTTTCCGCGGTATGTATTACGGATCTTACAAGGCGCCGCGTGAGTTATTGTGGATATTGGGCGTTACGATTTTCTTGCTGATGATGGCGACCGCGTTCATGGGTTACGTTCTTCCTTGGGGGCAAATGAGCTTTTGGGGGGCTACTGTTATTACAAACTTGTTCTCAGCGATTCCTTTAATAGGGCCGGGGATCGTTGAATGGATGTGGGGTGGATTTTCAGTCGACAATGCAACGTTAAATCGCTTTTTTGCGCTTCATTTCTTGTTGCCATTTATGATTGTGGGCGTTGTGTTTTTGCATGTGTGGGCACTGCACGTCACGGGATCAAATAACCCAACTGGTATTGAACCTAAGGGGCCACAAGATACATTGCCGTTTAATCCATATTACACAATGAAAGATTCATTCGGTTTGATTGTTTTTGTGATTATTTATGCGGCCTTCACGTTCTTTATGCCGAATGCATTGGGTCACCCTGATAATTATATCCCCGCCAACCCATTGGTAACACCGCCACATATTGTGCCTGAATGGTATTTCTTGCCATTCTATGCCATCTTGCGCGCGGTTACATTTGATATTGGTATTCCCTTTACTGATATTGTCTTTATTGAGGCAAAATTAGGCGGCGTTCTTGCGATGTTTGGTTCGATTGCGATGTTGTTTGCATTGCCATGGCTCGATACACATCCTGTGCGCAGTTCACGTTACCGTCCTCAATTCCGTATCGCGTTTCTAGGATTGGTTGCCGCTGTATTTATTCTCGGTAAAGTTGGTGGTATGCCCGCAGATGTTCCGCTGATTAACTTCACTAAGGATATCGCATTTACCACAACACATGTGGCGCAATTAATGACGCTGTATTATTTCTTCTTCTTTCTTGCGATTTGCCCGTACCTAAGTCGTAAGGAAAAACCATTGCCAATGCCAGCCTCTATTCACGATGCGGTATTGCAAGATAAAGCTAAACTTGAATCTAAAGGAAAGACCGCTTAATGAAACTTGCTGCTGTTCTTTTGTCTGCATTTTGTATTGTTATTTCATCATCAGTTTTGGCAGCTGGTGGCGGCGAAACGCATAAATTACCAGACGTAAAATGGTCATTTGATGGCCCGTTCGGTACATATGATAAGGCGGCTTTGCAACGCGGCTTTTTGGTATACAAACAAGTTTGTTCCGCATGTCACGGAATGAAAGAAAACCATTATCGTAATTTAACTGATCTTGGCTATTCAGAGGCGCAGGTGAAAACAATTGCGGCTGAGTATACTGTTATGGACGGCCCAAATGATGAGGGCGAAATGTTTGAACGTCCTGCACGTCCTGCAGATAAATTTAAAATGCCTTATCCTAATGATAAAGCAGCGGCCTATGCGAATAATGGCGCTGTTCCACCAGATTTATCATTAATCACAAAGGCACGTCATGGCGGCGCTGACTATGTATATGGCCTATTGGTTGGTTATGCGCCCGCGCCATCTGGCGTTACATTGGCGAACGGCCAACACTATAATAAATATAAAGACGGAAATATCATCGCAATGGCAGCACCTTTATCAGATGGAATGGTTGCCTATGAAGACGGCACCCCACAAACAATGTCGCAATATGCGAAAGATGTAGCACATTTTTTAACATGGGCTGCAGAACCTGAAATGGAGCAACGTAAACGCATGGGCGTGAAAGTTGTTTTATTTTTAATTGCATTTGCGGCTATCATGTATGGTGTGAAGAAAAAAATATGGCAGTCAATTAAATAAAATTATTTAATATCCAGTCTATTGGAAACCATAAATGTCGAAACAAAAATCAAACGAAGCGCGTAGGCTGGCGATGAAGGCGAGAGTTTACCGCAGTATCGCGCTTTTGTTTGTTATAGTTGGGATTTTAATTTTTGCTCATTTGTATACAAGTAAAGTCCAAGGGCATTTTTTAAAAGCGATTCAAGACCCATTTACAATTACAATATTCCTATTTCCCTTTATTCCCGCAGTTTTTTTATCATGGATCGCAAATGTTTATGAGAAAAAATATGATCAATACATGCGTAAGAAGAAATAACTATAATTTTTCGCCATGAGAGATTTGCAAAAAGACATCTTAGATTTTTGGTTCATTGAAACAGCTCCGTCACAATATTTTCAAACCAGCGAAGATTTTGATCATTTAATTCACCAGCGTTTCGGCCACTCTTATGAATGGGCAAAAGATGGTTTATATGACTCATGGATGCGCACTGAGGATGGGTGTCTAACGCTTTGTATTTTGCTCGACCAATTCCCGCGGAATATGTTTCGTGGCAAGGCGCAGGCCTATGATACTGACTTAAAGGCACGGTTTGTGGCTCATCACGCCCTAAAACGTGGATATGATCAGTTATTCATTCCTTTGAAACGAAGGTTTTTATATCTGCCTTTTGAACATTCAGAGGTGATGGATGATCAAAAATTATCCGTCTCCTTATTTGAATCGATGAAGGAGGATGATCCTACGGGATATGATTATGCCCTACGTCATTACAAAGTCATTGAAACATTTGGTCGTTTTCCGCACCGCAACGTAATCTTGGGCAGGCAATCAACAGCCGACGAAGAACAATACTTATTGACCCCTGGTGCAGGTTTTTGAAAACATTTTTGATTTACTCTTTTGATTTCTTACAAATCACGTTACACTAATTTCATATATGCCTAGCTTAATTCTCTTACATATTATTGGTGCAGTATGCTTATTGCTTTTCGGCCTTCGTTTGGTACGAAATGGAGTCACACGCGCGTTCGGTGTTGAGCTACGCAAATTCATATCGTTTAGTACCAAAAATCGTATACTTGGATTTTTGTCAGGAATTGGCGTAACAACATTTCTTCAAAGTTCTACTGCAACCACTATGATTGTCACCAGCTTTGCGGGGCAAGGTTTAATCACCACTGTTGCAGGTTTGGCAGTTGTATTGGGTGCAGATGTTGGAACCACGATTGTTGCACAAATTTTAACATTTGATTTATCATGGTTGTCGCCTGTTTTAATCATTCTTGGTTATTTCTCTTATACAATCAAAGATCAATCAACGCCGCTTCGCCAAGCGGGACGCATCTTGTTGGGTCTTGGATTAATGTTATTGGCATTATCGTTGATTAAACAATCAGCAGTACCATTAAAACAATCTGAAATTTTACCAATGATTTTAGCGCCATTAAATGATGATCCTATTTTTGCTGTTTTACTTGGTGCCTTACTCACATGGTTATTCCACTCATCATTGGCAATCGTATTGTTGTTAATGTCGATGGAATCGGCCGAATTAATTTCTGTGCATTTGGGATTGATGATGGTACTTGGGGCAAATATTGGGAATGTTATTGCGCCCTTGTTATCCAGTTTACGTGACCCGCCCGAAGCCACGCGCATTCCTCTGGGTAATTTGTTAATGCGCACGGTTGGCGTCGCTGTATTTTTGATTTTTATTCATGATGTTGAATCGGTCTTAAACGAAATTTTCGCAGACAAAGCGCGTGCATTGGTTATGTTCCATATGTTCTTTAACGTGGCTGTCGCCTTGGCATTTTTACCTTTTCTAGATGTTGTACATCGTGTGTCATGCCTTATTGTAAAACCACGTGATGAAAAAACAGATATTACCAAACCACAATATCTGGATGATCGTGTGTTGGATATGCCAACAGTCGCCTTAACAAATGCGGCGCGTGAATCGTTGCGCATGGCTGATTTTTTGGATCAAATGTTTCAAGATGCGTGGAATGCATTACGCCAAGGAAGCACACAATTAGTCGCACGTGCTGAAGCCACCGATATCGTCATTGATAAATTATATAAAAGTATTAAGGCCTATTTGGTACGCTTGGGTTCAGAAACATTAAATACAACTGAAGCAAAGCGCCATTTCCAAATTTTAACATTCGCAACTAACATTGAACATGTGGGTGATATTATTGATAAAAATTTAATTCCATTGGCTGAGAAAAAAATTCGTGAAGGAAAACAATTTTCAGTCGAAGGCGAAAAAGAATTAAATGAATTATTTGGTTTGGTTTTAGATTCGGTTCGTTTGGCGCAAACCGTATTTATTTCAGGCGATTCCCGTTTGGCACGCCAACTCGTCGAAGATAAAGCTGTGATTAAGAAGGCAGAAGTGCAGGCATCAATTAATCATATGGCGCGATTGCAAGCGGGCGTAAAAGAAACGCAAGATACATCTGATTTGCATATGGATATTGTGCGTGATTTACGCCGCATCAATAGTTTAATGGCATCTATTGCTTATCCTATTTTAGAAGAAGCGGGCGCGTTACGCCCTTCATTGTTACGAGAACAACAAACGCAAGCGGAGTGATATGATGCACGAAGTGGCAGGGCTATTAAAAAATTTAGGTGTAGATTTTAAGCGATTTGAAGGATCGGACATCGCAGTGATATCTCCGATTGATGGCTCTTCATTGGGCACTATCAAACAAATCTCCAACGCGGATTATAATCAAATGATTGATCGTGCGCAGGTATCATTTGATACATGGCGCGCTATGCCTGCGCCCTTGCGTGGTGAATTGGTGCGATTATATGGCGATGTATTGCGCGCGCACAAAGATGATTTGGGGCGTTTGGTTACGTGGGAATGCGGAAAAATTTTGTCCGAAGGTTTGGGCGAAGTTCAAGAGATGATCGATATTTGTGATTTCGCCGTTGGGTTATCGCGGCAATTATATGGCCTGACCATTTCATCCGAACGGTTTGAACATCATATGCGGGAAATGTGGCATCCGCTAGGTGTTGTGGGCATTATTTCCGCCTTTAATTTTCCTGTTGCGGTGTGGTGTTGGAATGCGGCGCTCGCACTTGTGTGCGGAAATTCGCTTGTGTGGAAGCCATCAGAAAAAACGCCTCTTACGGCGATTGCGTGTCAGGCGTTGTTTGAAAAAGCTGTCGCAACATTTAAGGTATCACATAAAAATTGCCCTGATCATCTCTCGCAACTCATTATCGGCGGCCGTGAAGTGGGTGAATGGTTATCGCATGATAAACGTATACCGTTAGTTAGTGCAACGGGAAGCACGCGCATGGGGCGCGCGGTGGCAACGGTGGTTGCAGATCGCTTAGGTCGTTCATTGCTCGAACTCGGCGGAAATAATGCCATGATTGTCGCGCCTTCGGCTGATTTATCAATGGCGGTGCGCGCCATTTTGTTTGGCGCGGTGGGAACGGCGGGGCAACGTTGCACAACGTTGCGCCGCTTGATTGTGCATGAATCCATTTTACCGACATTATTGCCGCAATTAACAAAGGCGTATCAATCACTTCGTATTGGTAATCCGCTTGATACGCAGACATTGGTCGGGCCATTAATTGATCAGGCATCATTTGATGGCATGCAAAATGCGATTAAACATGCCGTGGCGCAGGGCGGAAAAATTTTGGTCGGCGGTGATCGTGTGACTGTGGGCGCGGGCGGATATTATGTTGCACCCACTATCATTCACATGCCCGTACAAACCGATCAGGTAAAGCACGAAGTTTTCGCACCGATTTTATATGTGATGACGTACAAGGATTTATCCGAAGCCATTCACATGCAAAATGATGTGCCACAAGGTTTATCATCATGCATTTTCTCAACCGATATGCGGGAAACTGAGCGTTTCTTATCAGCAACGGGAAGTGATTGCGGCATTGCGAATGTGAATATTGGGCCGAGCGGCGCTGAAATTGGTGGCGCGTTCGGCGGCGAAAAAGAAACGGGCGGCGGGCGCGAAAGCGGTTCCGATTCATGGAAGGCTTATATGCGTCGTCAAACACAAACAGTGAATTATTCGTCATCACTGCCACTCGCGCAGGGCGTTGTGTTTGATGTGTAATTTATCTCAAATCATTTCCAAGCTTTAGATTTTATTCATAATTCATGTGACATAATAGAAGAATGTGGTGAATAAAATCATCCCGTTTCAATAAAACCCAATTCTTTTTGTGAGGTACGACCCGTCATTGACTGGGCTATCTGGTAAGCTTTTGAAAAAATGGGTTTATTCGAAACATTACATATAACCCGCCTTATTGAAAACAATGCGATTTATTTCGCATTGGGCGGGCAGTGTGTGATACGATTTTTATATTCACCCATTGCTATTTGAAAGGAGATTATCACATGAGTTTGGCTCTACGTACCTCTGCGCCCATATCGCGCCTGCAATCCCTGAAAACAAAAAAGGCACACATAGAAGAGCAATTAGGGCAGGAACAAACCCGCCTTTCGGCATCGGATATATATTTAAAGCAACTGAAGAAGATGAAACTTCAATTGAAAGAAGAAATACATACGCTCGAATCATTAGAGAGAAAATCGCATTAAGTCATTGAATAAGATATAGATTTTATTTCAATACGAAACGCCCCGATATATAAATATCAGGGCGTTTCTTTTATTTCGGAACGAATTGGTTCGAATGATTTCGATTGATTTGAAGCCAATTAGTTTGAGGTACGTGACAAGAAGTTTGAGAAATCAAATCCGCTATTGTCGGCTTTGGTTTCGGTCGCCGCGGGCTCATCATTTTGAGTGAGTTCGGCAATTTTACGTGCCGCTTCTACATCGGGGTCTTTCCCTTGAGCTTTCAAACCCTTGCGTGATGCCTTGTCTAATTCTTGGTATGTGCACAAGCCCAATTCCGATGGGTGGCGCGGACGCAATGTTGATGCATTCGGGTGTGTACGGTCACGAACCGATTGAATGGTTGGTTTTGTTGTGCCGACCAATTTACAAATTTGCGCATCAGATACTTCGGGATTGAATTTAAGAATATAGGCAATCGCATCTGGTTTATCGTTACGGCGTGACACAGGTGTATAACGTGGGCCTTTCGCGCGTACTTTAACCTCTGGCAAGTCAGAGCGAAGCAATTTCAAACGCTTGTTCGGGTCTTTTTCCGCATCGGCAATATTGTCCTCCGAAACTTCACCGCTTTTAATTGGGTTTTCGCCAATAATTCCACGACCAACTTCTTCATCGGCTAAGGCCTGCACTTCGATGGCATGAAGACCTGTAAAATCACCAATTTGTTCAAAGGTTAGGGCGGTATTATCAACCAACCATACGGCGGTTGCTTTTGGCTTAATCGGATATGCTTTTGGTTTTAATGGTTCGGCCATGGTGACAGGCTCCTTTCATAAATAGTAATCTTTTTTAAAATGCACGTGTTTTAAAATATTCATAGGCTTTCGCCGCCGGTCTGGATTTTCACCAAACCGCCCATAACAATTCGATTGAAATGTCAGGGAATGATTAATTTATAGGCAAATTACCCATGAAAGGCAAGGATATTATTGGCACGCCAAACTGTATGATAAGCGCTTGTTTTTAGCCATTTTTCAGTAAAATCTTCCCGAAATGACCGCCCGTTTCGAAATAATCATGGGCTTGCTGCACGTGGTCAAAGTCAAAAACACGGTCAATGACAGGTGTAATGCGGCCCGATATCACATGCGGCCAAATATCACGTTTGATATTTTCAGTCAGGGCGATCTTATATTCCAATGATTGATCGCGCAATGTTGACCCTGTGATGGTCAATCGTTTTTTCATGATATGGGGAATTGATATCTCGGTCTTTGCCGATTCCATATAGGCAATTGAAACGATGCGTCCATTTTTGTTCATAATCGGAATGGTGCGAGTGAGAGTCGTACCGCCAACCATATCAAGAACCAGATCAACAGGATCATCTCTTAACACATCTTCAAACTTCGTGGTACGATAATTAATCGCGCGATGCGCACCGAGATCAATAGATTTTTGACAACGAATATCATCACCCGCCGTTATAGTCACGCGTGCGCCATACAGTTTTGCAATTTGAATAGCCATCGTGCCAATACCCGATGCACCACCATGAATTAAAACATGATCCTCTTTTTTCATGCCACCGATTTCAATTAAATTACGATAGACTGTGTATATCGCCTCGGGTAATCCTGCGGCGTTGATAAGGTCTAAATGATCAGGCACAGGCAAGCATAATAATTTATGAAGCGAAACATATTCCGCATATCCACCACCTGACAATAATCCACATATGCGTTCATTTGTGATTGTATGAACACCTGAAACTTCTAAACCCAATATTGGGCTGGCGCCATAGGGTGGTGGGTATAGCCCACGTTTTTGTAATAAATCAGCGCGGTTTAATCCAGTGCCTGAAACTTTGATCAAAATCTCGTCGGCGGTTGGTATAGAAACGGGCATTGTGGAAATTATTAATTGTCCATTTTTATCGATATCGATGTAACGCATTGCCTCTATCATATATTGCCTTTTTCTCTATACCGCTCTATTTTATAACTATGCATGATAATGATTTAGATCCACGAAATCCAGTTCGCAAACCAAAATCACTCGATTCATATTCGCTTGATGAATTGGCGGAATATATCGATATCTTAAAGGCGGAAATCATACGTGTCGAGGCCGAAATGGTCAAAAAGAAACAACATCGTGATGCGATTGCGGGCCTATTTAAAACAAAAGATGAGTGAAATAATTTTTAAAGGAAAAATATATGCGCATTGAGGAAGATATTAAGCTTGATTATAAAGATGTGTTGATTCGTCCAAAACGATCAACTTTGGTCACACGTAAAGAAGTAGATATCTCTCGTGATTATAAATTCCGTCATACATCACAAACATTTCACGGTATCCCAATTATCGCCGCAAATATGGATGGTGTCGGAACAATCGATATGGCGCGGACATTTGAAAAGCATGGCCAAGGATTAACAGTTGCGTTGACAAAACATTATTCAGAAGCAGATTTAATTTCATTCTATGCAAAGCATGGCAACCAATCGACATGGTATAGTATTGGTACAAATGAAAAAGATTTGAAAAAATTAAAAACCGTTTTATCATCAACAAAACTAAAAAAATCACAAAAACCAAATAAATTATGCATTGATGTAGCCAATGGATATAGCCAATATTTTATTGATTTTTTAAAGAAAATGCGCGCTCTTTATCCTGATATGATTATTATGGCGGGAAATGTTGTGACAGGCGAAATGACGGAAGAATTAATTTTATGTGGCGCTGATATTGTTAAAGTTGGCATTGGCCCTGGAAGTGTATGCACCACGCGTAAAATGACAGGTGTTGGATACCCACAATTATCAGCCGTCATTGAATGCGCAGATGCCGCACATGGCTTGGGTGGTTTGATATGTGCTGATGGTGGATGCACCGTTCCAGGCGATGTGGCAAAAGCTTTTGGCGCAGGGGCTGATTTTGTTATGTTAGGTGGTATGCTCGCGGGTCATGACCAATCTGAATCAGAATTAATCGAACATAATGGTGAAAAATTTATTCAATTTTATGGGATGAGTAGCTCTACCGCCATGAAAAAACATACGGGCGGCGTTGCCGATTATCGTGCGAGTGAAGGTAAGACAGTGCGCGTCAAATATCGCGGGAATGTACTAAATACTCTTCAGGATATTTTAGGTGGATTAAGGTCAACATGTACCTATGTTGGTGCTAAACGCCTGAAAGAATTATCGAAACGAACAAGCTTTATTCGCGTAACTCAGCAAATTAACAACATATTTGGCTCTGATTGACCGCGCGCATAGAAACCGTTAAGGTCACGTTATATTTACACACAGAGTTTAAGGAATAAAAATGGAAGAAATTCAACAACGTTTAAAAGATGCCGCTGATCAATCAATGAAAACATTAGCAGCATGGGCTTCAAACAAACAAAATACAGACGCCCGTGAATCCTTATTAGAGGCAATTCATGAATTGCGCAAAGTCTCCGCGCGTCTTGAAATTGAAATTGCAACTTCAGAACGTTCAGAAGTATCACAACGCGCGTTGCCAATACCTAGTCACCGTTCACATCAGCGTCGTCCACAAGAAAATGATTCTCAAATGGGGCATGATGATTCACATGGTAATCAACAGCCGCAAGATGAGGGCGCACAACAGCCACCTCGTTCAGCGCCGCGCGGTCAATTCCGCCGTCCCGTTCGCCGCCCTGCGCAAGGCGAATAAATTTTTAAAGAATATCAGCCAACGAAGCTGTTGCAGACCCGCGTTTCAACGGTTGTTGTTGACTGGAATGTGGTGCCCACCCAATTATAAATATGATCTCAAAACTGGCTGTAACGCGTCCATCAGTTTCGGCGAATTCATTTTGATAGATTTCTGCGGCGCGATAAAATAATTTTGATGGTGTAAACTTTTTATAACGAGTGATTAGGCAGTTCTGTTCTCCCATCCCACGTATATCACTCATAAGATTAAACATGGTTTGATAGGATGTACGGATAATTTCAGAATCAATGACAGGCAAAGAAAATCCAGCACGCTGCATTAAGGCGCCAATTTGTTGTTTATCAGCAAACGGAAATACACGTGGGCTAGCACCGCCTAAAACATCAATTTCGGCCGTCATAAGGGCGTGCCTTAATTCATATAACGTTTCACCGCCAAATAATGCCCCTAAAAATAATCCATCATCGCGAAGGGCATGACGGATCTGTAATAAATAATTAGGTAAATCATTAATGGTGTGTAGATCGAGAATACTGACAATACAATCACATGATTTTGGTTCTAGTGGTAAAATTTCAGTGTCATCTTTAGCAAGTGGAATATTTTTAAAGTCATTAATCGTAATACGGTTTCCCAATAAAATTTTATCAATAAATTCTTTTTTTATATCATTTAGACGATCGGTAATCTGATCTTTAGTCCACTCAAATAAAAAGGAATGATTTGCAAAATTTTTCTGTGCACGATTTTGAAAATGAAGTTGGTGATTACGATTGAATAAAAAATGTGTCATGTGCGCTTAGGATTGGGAAAATGAAATGAATCTAATTTCGTATCAATAATTTTTGATGGATCACTAACTGAAGATATTGTTTCGTAATCTTGTCCAACCATTGGTGTTGTTGATGGAATGGTGACCTCTCCTCCATTAACATAGGTGCTTTCTGATAGGAGTGTATGTTTTTGAGGCTCGGTTAAGCTAGAATCGAAATTCCACCTCACGCTTAATGAACTATCTTGGCATAAATTTTTATATGCCATCGCCGCAATTTTTATAAAACTGTCATGATTATCCCAATAGAGCATTTTCCACAAATTACTCAGGGGCGCGAGTTGTGTTGCGCCATGTGGAATTCCTTTGGCCCACGCAAAGCGTGTGTTAGAAACGACAAATGGAAAAATACGATGTGGCGTAATACCGATATGCGTGAAGTAACTCTCACCCATGCGTCCCACAAATTTTGCATCAAGACGAAATTTTTCAGCAATATAACGACGTGCCGAATCCATATCGGTAATTTCCTTTGGTAATGGAAAACTAGGTAGCGTTGCCATCATGCCATTGCCGCGATATCTTTGTGGTACGGGTAAATATTCAGTGCAAATTCCTGCTAATACTTCACCGCTTAAGTCTTTTACCAATGGCAGAATAACCGCAGTATTTACTGTTGAATCATCGGCGTGAATAAATTCGATATCACGTGCAGCAAGAGAGGTTGCACCGCCCGTTTCATCGCGTCCTTCATCAACAAATACCGATTGCATGACGCGAATATTACCTGCTGAACCTTTTATATCTTTGAAACGAGTATCTTTAACCGACATTTTTTTAACGAGTGATGACAGATCTTTAATATCTTCAGCTTTGACTTCAGATAAATGAATGGGCATATCTTCCCAAACTTCAACAGGAATTTTGACGCGTTGTGATAGCGCTAAAATTTGTGTTTCTAGTCGTGGTGCAGGAATTAATCCAACCGTTATTGCATTTAAAATATCTTGGGCGTCAAATTCGCGGATACGGCCAATGTCTGGGAATTGATCGGCATCATAAGTGGTATGCTTTGCAGGAAATAGTTTATGGTATGATTCGGTGCGATAATAATGTGTAACGATGCGCTCATCAATGCGATAGGGATCAGGATAAAATCCAGGCCCATTTTCAAATACAGAGTCAAGCGAGGCGCGAACACCAATTTTCTGTTGTGTTATTTTTTGAAATTCTTGAACTATTTGATTTTCCCAATCCTGCACAGATGATGTTGGAATGGTTATTGCTTCGGTTAAGTGACCTGACCATGTTCGTCCATCTAAGTTACGACCTGATCGGGGCACGGCATTAACTAAACCACGCGGATAATTTTCATGAAGATAAATTTTTAGTTTTCCATTTTCGTCAACGCGATAGGGAATAATTTCAGCAAGTTCTAGATCGCGTGTAGCAATATCAGATATTTTTCCCGTACGATCATCACGCACTGTACGTAAATGTATTTTACCCTTGCGCGAACGTGAAGCGCGCCGTTCCAACACAATATGGCTGCGTTTTTCTGTTACTTTTTGCGCGAGAATCATAAAACTATTCGGCGGTGGTCCAAGATTACTTCCATCTTCCTTGTACAAACGAACTTTTCCATCATAACGTGTTTTCAAAAACCCATCATCCCAATGTGGCCCTGAATAAACAACGCGCATACCCATGGCACGCAGTTCACGACGAAATTCTTGTTCTGTGAAAAATGCGTATTCCTTATGAATATCATTTAATAATGTTTTTCGATCATCTTTACGATTAATAAATTCATACGCCCATTTAATGGGAAGGCGGAACATGCGCGTATTTGGATATGTTGGCGGAATTTCTTCTAGAAAAAATCCTGCACCATGTGTGGCATCAGCTGCGCATACTTTTTCTGAAAACCAGATTAGCAAATCAGCCTCAGACATCGTTTCAATATCATTTCCCTTATCATGTATATCTTTGAATTCAATCAGAACATATTCATTTGATGGCGGGACAATGAAATCACGTATAAGAATATAACCGTTATGTTTCAATGCTTTGTATTGTTGGTCTAAAATCTTTGAAATAGCCCGTGGATTATATTGACTGGCAGAATAAACTTCATGAAGAAAGAAGGAATTAATAATGGCATCAACAGAATTTTGTTTTGCAAAATTTTCGAAAAGATTGTCAGCTCTGAATGTTAAATTTTCACGATTATATTTTGTATGAGCATCATCAATAAAATTTCTATTTATATCTATGCCAATAAAATTTTTATCAGGATGGAGTGCTGCCATTGCATAAGTCATTTTTCCATCTAAACAACCCGCATCAATAATGGTTGCATCAGAATCTAATAATAAATGAGATAAACAGAACCATGCTTTTTTAATTATGTGAGATGGAATTTCTTTGGCCAGTTTTTGACGCTCTTCACGTAATGCAAGCATCGCCGCACGCTCAGAGGTTAAATTAGGTTTTTCTTGTATGCGGGATTCCCCAGCACTGGCGTGAGTGCTAAGCTGTGTTTTTAAAAGTGACGCGCGCGGGTGACTCATGTGGTGTTATTGTCTACCTGTAAGCCATTCAAATCGTTAGATTTTTTATATGGCTAACCATAGCTTTTTTAGTTATAAAGTTTCAATGGAAATCGTGAAATCATAAGGTTTCGTTTTGAATGTAGTTTCTAATGAAAACAATGGCTTAAGATGAAATCAAGTATTTTAAACTCAATTGTTTCCGTAATATTGCCGCCGCGATGCGCCTTGACGGGGGAAATTGTGGATCGACCAGGTATGATTTCGGCAACCGCATGGGCGTCATTGACCTTTATCGCGCCGCCTTGTTGTCACAGTTGTGGCGCCCCGTTTGATGTAGATCATGATGCCGTAGATATCGATGATATTGCCTATATGCAATGCGGAGCATGTTTGGCGCATCCACCTGCATTTGATCAAGCGCGTTCTGCGATTGTTTATGATGAAGGATCGCGAGATTTATTATTAACATTTAAGCATGGCGATCAAACACATTTGACAGCGACATTTACACCATGGTTACAAACAATTTTATCTCAGCAACAATGGAATGCCGATATGATTATTCCTGTGCCGTTACATTGGACACGGTTATTCAAACGCCGTTATAATCAGTCAGCGTTGTTAGCAAAATCATTATCAGATATGACGAATATTCCTGTCATGATGTCGATACTAAAACGAAAACGTGCGACACAATCACAGGGGCATTTATCAGCCAAAGAGCGTGAGGATAATGTCAAAGGCGCATTTTTTATTCCTGATCAATATAACGATATCATAAAAGATAAAAAAATTATTCTGATTGATGATGTTTTCACCACGGGTGCAACAATCAATGAATGCGCGAAAACATTAAAGAAACAGGGCGCATCTGATGTTCTTGTGCTGACCATTGCTCGTGCTGTGCGTGATGGTATGGCAGCCTGATTAATTTGTTTTTTTTCCGCGCAAACCTTCACGCATTAATGTATTACGTACTGGTATAAAGTTGCCTGCAATTTTTAACCCTATACGCCGAATTTGTTTGAGTGGCGTTGGAGTCATTTGTACAAATCGATTTAATAAATCTGTTCCGCTTACGCGCGCCTGTACATCAAATTCGCGTCGTTTTTTATACTTATTTAATGTGACCTGTGATCCAATATCTAACCCCAATTCAAGAGATTCTTGAACAGAAGATACTAAATCATCAATATCACGTAAGGATAAATTTAATCCCTGCGCTCCGATAGGGGAGAGTACATGTATAGTTTCGGCGATCAAAGCCGTGCGCGGGGCAGTAAATTCACGCGCCTTTGACACCGAAATTGGCCATGATTCCAAATGCGATTTTAACTCTAAGCGTCCGAATAAATTTTGTGATCTTGTTTGTAATTCACGCGTGAATTCGTCTTTCGTCATGGGTAATAATTTTGTGGCATCATCGGTGCGTTCCATCCATACAAAACTTAATTGTTGTTCTGGCAGAGGCACAAATGTTAATGGCCCGCCCTCGCGATGAAATTCGGTTGATGTGTTATGGTGTGGTTTTGTACATGATAAAATACCTGTGATAGCAGTTTGATCATAATCATGTGTCCAACAATGAATACCTAATAACTCGCGTACGCGTGATGCGCGTCCATCAGCGCCAATCAATAATTTAGCAGAAATTTCTTTATTATCAGTCATTGTAATTGTGATGCCAAATGTATGCTGTGATAGCGATTTTACTTCACTATCAATAAATGAAATATGTTTATGCTTTTTCGCTTTTATAAGTGCCGCAGATTGTAAATCATTCACAAAAATATTACGACCAAAACGTATTTGTTCCATTTCGCGTGCATGAAATGTTTCAGTGATGGATTTTGAATCCTTTATACTCTCATCAATAATAGTTAGTGTTTTTAAATCCTCACTATTATCTTTGATCGCATCGTATAATCCTGCTCGCTCTAATATGGTGAGCGATTCATTCATCAAGGCTGTGGTACGGCTGGATTTATGTGCGGGTGTTTGTTTATTCAAATAGGGATCAGCAATAACAATGTTTAAGCCCAAATCAGCCAATAACAGCGCCGTAATTGTGCCCGAAATGCCCGCGCCAGAGATAAAAACATCTATTGATTTCATGTGATAAAAATATATGTTTGTAATGTAAAAAGAAAGAGGATTTTAGAGGAGATTTTAATGGCAAAAGTTGAAATTTACACGGGAAGTTACTGCCCCTATTGTACCCGCGCTAAGGAATTGCTGAATGCCAAGGGCGTGCAATACACCGAAATTGACGTTAGCGAAGATCAAGAGGCACGTATCAAATTGGTTGAACGCGCCATGGGTCGTCGGACTATCCCCCAAATTTTTATCAATGATGTCAGTCTGGGCGGGTATGATGATATTCGTGCCCTTGATGATCAGGGGAAATTAGACTCATTATTGGCAGGGTAATATGATATGAAACTTGCCTGCATCCAAATTAATTCAGGATCGAATATTGATGATAATTTAAAATCAATTGATGATTTGGTACGTAAGGCAATGTCAGCGGGGGCAACATTTATCTGTACGCCTGAAAATACGTGCCACATTGTGGCAAAATCGGCGGATAAATTAAATTCGGCTCCCACCGAAGATAACCATCGGGCATTACATTATTTTCGAGAAATTGCCAAAGAATTGGGCGTGACGATTTCAGTCGGTTCATTATCGGTTAAAATTTCTGATGATCGTTTGGCTAATCGTTCATATTTAATTGCCCCTACGGGCGATATAATTGCCACCTATGATAAAATGCATTTATTTGATGTCCAGCTCGCGGGCGGTGAACATTATCGTGAGAGCGATATCTTTGTGTATGGTGAAGAACCAGTTCTTGCGCAAACTGATTTTGCAAAAATTGGTATGTCGATTTGCTATGATGTGCGGTTTCCTCATTTATATCGTCAGTATGCATTGGCAGGGGCGGAGATTTTATTAATTCCCGCCGCATTTACCGTTCCAACGGGTGAGGCGCATTGGCATACATTGCTTCGTGCACGCGCGATTGAAAATGGATGTTTTGTGATCGCGGCGGCGCAAACGGGCACACATGATGGCGGGCGAAAAACATATGGCCATTCATTAATCATTGATCCGTGGGGAACAGTGCTCGCCGACGCGGGAACAGATGTTGGGTTTATTATCGCGGATATTGATTTAAACCGCGTGAATGAAGTGCGCGCGCAAATTCCATCATTACAACATGGGCGCATATAGTTTTAAAGAGCGTAATATTTGTATGTACTCAAACCGATAGACAAATCAGCGTTTAAATATCAATACGACTGCCGAGTTCCATGGTTCGTTTGCTGGGCAGGCGATAGAAATCGGCGGCACTGGATGCATTGCGGTTCATGAATGCAAACAACGCCTCACGCCAAATGGGCATGCCAGGGATATTGGTCGGGATTACGGTTTCGCGTCCGATAAAGAATGATGCCTTGTTCATATCTAAAGTAAATCCGTGTGATGGATATGTGGCTAAATCTTGCGGGACATTAATTTCATCCTTAAATCCGTAATACATATGAAGGCGGAAAAACCCCTGACCAAGATCTTGAATTTGATAGCGATTGCCTTCTGAAATAAATGGTTTTTCAAGAACATGAACATGCAAGAAAATATTTCGTTCATGTAAAATTCTATTATGTTTTAAATTATGTTGCAACGCGACGGGAATACCTTCGTCGATATTTGACATGAATATAGCGGTACCAAGAACACGTTGTGTTGTCGTGCATAATTCACGAAAGAAAATATCAACAGGCATAATATCCGCTCTGACATGGGACAATACCAATTCACGTCCGCGTTTCCATGTGGTGAGGAGTACAAAAATAAATAATCCAAACACTAAGGGGAACCATCCGCCATAAGGGATTTTGATGGCTGTTGATGAAAACAGCGCAATATCCATGAGCAGTAATCCACCAATAACAGGAATAGAAGCATATGGTTTCCATTGCCACAATTTGACCGCTACAATTGCTAATAATAATGTGTCAATTAACATTGATCCCGTGACCGCAACACCATAGGCATGAGCAAGGTTCGTTGAGCTTTGGAAGCCAAGCACCAAAATCACCACAAAGACCAGCAACATCCAATTGATAAAGGGGAGATAAATTTGTCCCATTTCTTTTTCTGATGTATGTACGATGGTCATACGTGGTAAGTACCCTAGTTGAATTGCCTGACGCGTGACAGAAAACGCGCCCGTGATAACAGCTTGTGAAGCGATAATGGTGGCAGCGGTAGCAAGAAAGAATAAAGGCCATTCCATCCAATCGGGCGCCATCATATAAAATGGATTTGCAACCGCATAATTATTCGCCATCACATATGCGCCTTGGCCAAAATAATTGAGCATCAAAGCAGGGAACACAAACCACAACCATGCAATGCGAATTGGTTTTTTCCCAAAATGACCTAGATCAGCATAAAGTGCTTCGGCACCTGTGAGTGCGAGCACAACTGTGCCGATGGTTAAGAAGGCTAACATTTTATCAACGATAAAAAATTCAATCGCATACATCGGATTGAGAGCAATTAAAACAGATGGATTTTGAATGATTGCATTTAAACCAAGCGCGCCAATCGTAATAAACCACAATGCGGTTAAGGGGCCGAAATACGCCCCCATTTTGGCTGTACCAAATTTTTGCACTGCAAATAATGTTGCTAAAATCCCGAGCGTAATGGGGATGATCATATTTTCAAATGCGGGTGCAACAACTTTTAAACCTTCAACCGCGGATAAAACAGAAATGGCGGGCGTGATAATTGAATCGCCGTAGAATAATGATGCCGCGAATAATCCCAAAATAGGAATAAGAGCCATCAAAAATTTATTATCTTGTGAAATACGCGATGCGAGAGCGAGAAGTGATAATGATCCGCCTTCACCTTTATTATCGGCGCGAAGCATAATAGTCACATATTTAAATGACACAACAATCGTCACCGCCCAAAAGATAAATGACAGAACATTTAGAATATGAATATCGGTTAAGGGGAGAGCATGCGCGCCCGCAAATGTTTCTTTGAATGCGTATAAAGGTGATGTTCCGATATCTCCATATACAACGCCGATCGCCCCGATGATAAGTGTTTTAAGAGATGCGGGTGTATGATTATCAGAAGATGATGGGGCGGCTGACATATTATAAAAGTTCCTATGATCATGAATAAACTGGTCGATATCATAACCGAAATGGTGATAAACGCCAAACAGAAGTGAGAAGGAGGGATAAATCGTTTGAAAAGGAGTTGGAAAAGAGTTGGAAAATTGGGGGAATCATTTATAAAATTCTCATGGCTCTGCATCGTTTTGGATCAAATAACCCCACCTCAATCGTTTTATTGCTCCACGGATATGGATCAAATGGCCAAGATTTAATCGGCCTTGCCCCTGAATGGCAAAGCTTATTGCCTAACACGTTATTTTTATCACCCGATGCACCGTTCCCGTGTGAAGTTGGGTTTGGTTATCAATGGTTCTCGCTTCAGAACTGGACACCCTCCATGTTATTGGCGGGGGCGGAGAGGGCTTTGCCTTATTTAAATGCGCATATTGATGATGCTCTATCGACTTATAATCTACCTGCAACAAAATTGGCGTTGGTTGGATTTTCTCAAGGCACGATGATGTCATTATATGCGGCGCCGCGCCGCGTGGATAAAATTGCGGGCGTATTGGGTTATTCGGGTGCATTGGTTGGCGGTGAGGCGTTGATTGATAATCCACATATTCAAAAACCACCCGTGTGTTTAATTCATGGTGACATGGATATGGTTGTGCCTGTCACGGCCTATTATCATGCGAGTGAGAGTTTAAAATATGCAGGATTCGATGTGAGCGGGAGTGTACAAAACGGGCTTGTGCATAGTATCAATGACAAAGGAATCATCGAAGGTGGAGAATTTTTGCACCGCGTTTTTTCTTAAACATCGATTCACGTTTATTCTTTTATTTCAACAACAGGCAAAAAACGCGCAATTTAAAGGCTTTTTTGCGCATTGCAATAACGATTTTTTGTTAGAAAAATATCAA
>JBIICJ010000057.1:0-9199 GCA_044238965.1 Micavibrio sp.
CAGGCCAAAAATTAGATGTTAGCCTTGTACCATCGATTGATAACACAACCTATCAATTAGCCTCCATGTCGATGAAAATCGACCCTATCCGTACCTTAAAGGTCACGCGTGATGAAGATGGAAGCATTGACGCCACATTGGATGAAAAAGAAGTTGTTAACATTACACGTGCGGCGCGCGTAGTGATGGATGGCTCTGTTTATGCGTCTGCTGATAAAGCTGGCCTGCCAGATCGTGTTACCGCTCGCGCTATCAAATTATTCTCACATGCGATTGATTTTCAACGTGATGTTAATAACGGCGATAAATTAGAAGTGTTGTACGAAAGCCAAGAAACAAAAGATGGTTATATTGCTAAAACAGGTGAGATTATTTTCGCCCGTATGATGATTGGCGGCAAAGAACAAACATTATATCGCTTTAAAAATGATGATGGATCATTTGAATATTATACCGAAAAAGGAAAAAGCATTCGCCAAGGAACAGGGTTGTTAAAAACCCCGATATCATTTGGTCGCGTAACATCTGGATTTGGTATGCGTCGCCATCCCATCATGGGATATACCAAAATGCACAAAGGCATTGATTTTGGTGCGCCGACAGGAACACCCATTTATGCCGCTGCCGATGGTGTAATTGAAAAAGCAGGTCGCTTTAGCGCCTACGGAAATTATGTTCGTATCCGTCATAATTCAAAATTACATACAGCTTATGCCCACATCAGCCGTTTTGCCAACGGCATTCGCCCTGGCACACGCGTGAAACAAGGCCAAACCATTGCTTATGTTGGCAATACAGGGCGTTCCACTGGCCCCCATTTACATTACGAAGTGCACGTCAATGGCGTTGCGGTAAACCCACGTTCAGTGAAATATTCATCTGATAACAATCTCAAAGGGAATGATCTCAAGAAATTCCAACAATTCGTACAAACCACGAATCAGGAATATGCGCGCAGAGCCTCGGGCGTAAATGTTGCCAGCGCGAAAAAAGATCCATCATCTTCAGTTGAGTAATTTTTGATATATATTTCTAAAAATTATGCGCCATCTCTGGCGCATTTTTTATTTACGGCGCGATGTTATAAATTGATAAATTGTCAGGGATAAAATCAACGCAGCCATCGTAAACCAAAACACAGCATATTGTTTATGGTTATTCGGAATATTAACAACCGATTCTACAGGCGATAGATACGGGTCAATATCACTATTTTCAGCATAAAAAAGTGCATTCACAGTATCATTACCCCATTGTGATGATAAATCATTATGGTCCATTCGATACCATTCGCCTTGAGGTATATTATTTTTTGCGCGGAAGATATTATCTTTGTGACGTTTTAAAATGCCAATAATTTTAATATTTTTATATTCATTTGGTTTTACTTCATCACAATCCACATAACACATACCGACCACAACAGGCACAATAAATTTATCATGCGGTGACTGAAATGGCGCCACAACATAATAAGCGGGAGCACCATTAAAAATTTGTCCGCGCCATAAAATAGATTGTGATAGATCTAATGTGCCCTTTAAATACCCACGACGAACCATATAAGATTCCTGTAGCTTGAAATCAGTTGGCTTTAATTCCTTTTGTATGGCATCAACGGATAATTCTTTGTTGATTTGCGCTAATAAATTTTCTTTCCATGCCAGTCGTTTGACCTGCCATGCACCCAGTGCCAAAAATATGCATACACAAACGCCCATAAAGATATAAAAAGATGGTTTCATAGTCTATTCATCCCAATCGATTGCGCGGTGATGATACTGGATGGCAATCACCAAAGATTTTAGAGGGGGTAGCAATAATGCCGCCATTCCCGCCATAACCAATGGCCAGACCAAAAGATGAATCAGCATTGGCCAATGATATTTAAAATCAGCAATCACAGCGATGGGAACAATCAAAAAACCAAGAAGAAAAATTAAGAAAACGGCAGGGCCATCTGCGCTATCATTCTTGGAAAAATCAAGGCCGCAAGATGAGCAAGATTGGCGCAGAGTAAAAGATAATTTTCGTGAATACAAATCCCCCTCACCGCATCGTGGACATTTTAATTGTAACGCCACGCGCCAATAAGGGGGAATATTCATATCGTTATTATCATTTCGAATTAATGTTGCCCCGTAGGGATAATGCCGTGTGCTTCGCGCGCGGCTTCAACATCACCGATGCCAATCATACCGCCCCAAACATAAACCGCCACAAAGAGGAATAACCAGACAACGTCAACGAAATGCCAATACCAAGCCGCCGCTTCGAAACCGAAATGTTTGTCAGCTGTGAAGTGATTTTTCTTTCCACGCAACCAACATACAATTAAAAACACAGTTCCTACAAATACGTGGAAGCCATGGAAACCTGTCGCCATATAAAATGTTGACGGGAATACACCATCTTTAAATTTAAATGTGGCGTGACCATATTCATATACTTGAAAACCAAGGAATATAACGCCCAAAATAACGGTATACCCTAATCCTTCCATAAATCCTTTTTGGTTGCCTTTGACAATTTCATGGTGCGCCCATGTAATAGTACAGCCTGATAACAATAAGATCATCGTCATCATCATTGGCAAGTCAAAGGCAGGAATTACCTCAATTTGCGGCGGCGGCCATACGCCTTTTGTATGTTCAAAGCGAAGGAATTGCTGAACTTCAGCAGTAAATAATGAGGCATCAAAAAACGCCCAAAAAAAGGCAACGAAGAACATAACCTCGGAGGCGATAAATAATGCCATACCGTAACGAAGCCCGACTTCAGTGACACGGTTATGTACTTTTTCTTTTACGCTTTCAAAAACAATATCTTTCCACCAGAAAAACATGCAGGCCAAAACAGCCGCAAAGCCTAGCAGCACGCCTTTCACACCAAAATTTATGAAACCCCATTTAATATCATGCATAAATAATACCGCGCCCACCGCAAGTAAGCCCGCTGAAAATGCGCTGACCAATGGCCAGATACTGGGGCGAACCAAATGATAAGGGTGGGGTTTGCCGGTTGTGCCGTATTCGATATCGCTTGCCATGAATGAGCCTATGGAATGAAAAAGTTAGTTAATTGGTATAGCCTTTGTACCTGAATTTGAAGATTTATAAAAGTCCTCTAATGCATTTTCTAAGGCAGGGGAATCGGCCCGAAAAAAGGTATATGAAAGGGTGATCGTCTTCAAATCATCCAATTCTGGATCATCTTCGATAGCAGGGTCAATATAAAACGCCACGGGAAAATGAGCCTCATCCCCCACGCCAATCATTTGATAGTTAAAACAAAAACATTGTGTTTTGTGGAAATATTTACTGGCGCTAAGGGGGGTCACGTTAAAAATAGCCGTCCCCGCCTCTGGCACATTACTGGTGTTCTTGGCTGTGAATGACACAATAACATTTTGTCCAATGTTAAGGGTAACTTGGGGAGCATCTGCCTTAAATGACCATGGTAAGTCAGCATTCACATCCGTGTTAAACCTGACCGTCATGTCGCGGTCTAAAATTTTGGATGCCGTTTGTGATTGATCAACGCGAATGGGCATACCCCCAAATCCCGTGATCTGACAAAATAATCGATATAACGGAACTGAGGCAAAGGATAAACCGATCATACCAACAACAATGGCCAATACGATAAAGCCCGTTCGCTGATTTTTCTTAATTAAATCGTGATCGTTCTGGTTCATGTGTCAAAAATACTAGGGTGTTATTGTTGGTGTGGGCACATCTAAACTTCCGCCCGCCGCAAATTTTGAACCTGATTTAGTTTGTACACTCACCGGTTCTTTGGTTGCACCCATATCAACATTTAACCCTGTTTCATTGGGTGTTGGCGGTATTTTGACATCATCTGTATGTTTTTCAAATTCCATTGATTCAAGCACAGGATCAGAAAAATCAAACGCCATATTATAAATTTGATCTAAATAAGATGATGCGCGCTCTTCATATTGGATGCGCTGGGATTCAGATTTATCTAAATAAGCCTGACGCGAATCGCGGTTTAAAAGATCCATCAATACATCCTCAGCATGGGCAGGGAATGCGCATAAAATAACAGCGATGTACAAAAGCGATTCTCTGATCATCGCATGGATACCCCATTTGCCTGAATTTGTAACATGGTGATCACCCAAATCAGAGCGATCCAGCCAAAAATCATCGCAAGAACAATCAGGTTTTTTTTCAATTTTTCTTTGTGTAATGGTGAGTGCGGCATGATGAAATCCTTTTCCCTTTAAATATGGTCCAACATGAGGGCAAGGAAAAGGGCAAATAAGTAAAAAACTGAAAAACCGAACATAAGTTTAGCTGATTTATAGGTTTCATCACGCAAAACGCGGATAGAGGTAAAGATGAAGAATAACCCCAATAACCCCGCAACCGCGCCGTATAATACCCCCGCGAAACCCATAAAATACGGCGCCATAGCGACAGGAAACAATATTAACGTATATGCCAACATCTGTTTTTTTGTACTTTTTTCACCAGCAATCACAGGCATCATAGGGATATTCGCGCGCTTATAATCTTCGTTCGCAAATAATGCCAGCGCCCAGAAATGGGGTGGCGTCCATAGAAATACTATTAAAAACAAAATGATGCTCTCAAGCGATACCGTACCAGTGACCATCGCATAACCGACCATGGGCGGGAATGCACCTGCAGCGCCGCCAATCACAATATTTTGTGGCGTACGACGTTTCAGCCAGACGGTGTAAACAAAAATATAAAATAATGATGCAACAGCAAGAACCGATGCCGCGACCCAATTGGTCGATAATGTCATCATCATCACCGCCAAAATCGACATGAAAATGGCAAACCCCAATGCATCATCGGGTGCGATTTTACCCAATGGCAATGGGCGATTTTGCGTACGCTTCATGATGGAATCAATATCGCGTTCATACCACATATTAAATGCGCCCGATGCACCCGCACCGAGAGCGAGCGATAAAATTCCCATCAATGCAAGAAAAGGATGTAATGACGCACGATCAGGCGCGATCCAATATCCTGCAAACCCGATAAACACCACAAGCGACATCACACGCGGTTTTAATAAGGCAAAAAAATCACTGACCTCAGATTCGGTTTTAATGTCAACCGAGCTGGTAGTCGATACCTGTTGTTGTGGTTCGTTGTTGTGGGGCATGCCCGAATACTCTCTTATGTGCGTCTTCATCTACGGGTTTACAGGTAACAACATCCATTATTGCTGCACGGGATAAAAATTCATTTCGTTGTTCCAACGATTCAAATTCAAAACCCATCAAAGCGTGACCTGTATTGTCACCTGCATATTCATAATTGAAGTAACATAAATTCGCAACACCTGAAACTGATCCCATAAATTCACGCAAAGCACCCTTACGTTCTGGGAAATCAACATTCATCAATATGGGATATCGCAATAAAGATACTTCACAATTAACGGCCCGATCACGAACATCAACCGCATTTGAAACGTCATTAGCTTTGTACCCATCTTGTTTTAAACGCGAAACCAATTCATCCATTAAAGGTTCAGGGGCTTCAAAGCCAATAATGGGAAAACCCTCATCGTTATATTTTTTCCCGTATTGAAAATCTTGAACATTCACGTCTTTAAAATATGTTTCAAGCAAATCAAGCAAACTGCCCCGTCCTTCAGGGACAGCAATTTCTAAATAACGACGTTTATATGCACCAACAGAAGCGCGCGATAATGCATCACTGAATTTACTGGGGTCTACATTGGCGCCTGAACAAATAAAACCAACACGCTTCCCTTCAAACATAACTGGATCTTGGCGCAACATTTTTTGCAATCCTGCGAGTGCTAACGCTCCCGATGGTTCGGCAATAAATCGTGATGTTGACGTAAAACATCCTTCCATGGCAGCGCAAACTTCATCATTCGTGACGACGGTTAAAGAATGTAGAAAATTGCTGCAAATACTATACGTTAATTCACCTGCGGTTTTGACAGCACTGCCATCACAAAACCCATCCACATTGATCAAAGATTGTGGTTTTCCTTCTGCCAAGGCTACTTTCATCGATGCTTGATCAATGCCTTCAACGCCAATCACTTTTGTACTCGCCCCAACGAAATGCATATAACTGGCAATTCCTGCAGCCAAACCGCCGCCGCCAATGGGTACGAATAGATAATCTAACTTAGCCCCGTCAGGTGATTTTGCAATTTCATGCCCGATCGTCGCCTGCCCCGCAATTGTATGAATATCATCAAAAGGATGGATATATTGTGCATTTTGTGAGGCATTTAAAAAATCTTTTGCCGCCTGTGATGCAGCATCGAAATTATCGCCAACTAGATGAATTTCAACATGATCCTGACCATGCAAACGCACAGCATTTTGCTTCACGTAAGGCGTTGTCAGCGGCATAAAAATATCCGCCTTAATCCCCAATACGCGCGCTGACAGAGCAACCCCCTGGGCATGGTTACCCGCAGACGCCGTCACAATTGTTTTTAGATGTTGATTTTCAGCAATCGCTGTTTTGATAGCGTAATAAGCACCGCGAATTTTATAGGCATGAATGGCCTGCAAATCTTCACGTTTGACCCACAAATCAACGCCTTCCATTCCAGGAATGACCAGACGCTCAAGGGGGGTTTCTTTTGCTACCTCGTATACAGACGAGATGGCACGAGACACGTGATCTTTTAACTCAGTTTCGGACGCAGACATTCATGGAATTTACTTAATCTTAGGTTGAATGTCAAACTGATGGAATGGTGGTGGTGATGATAATGTCCATTCTAATGTCATGACATTTGGACGAACATCCCAATAATTATCGCCCACTTTGCGGCCAAAGAACAATGTGTAGAACACAATCAACACAAAGAAAATGGTACTTGCAAAAGCGATATAACCACCAATTGATGAAATATTATTCCAGTAAGCATAAGCATCAGGATAATCAGGGTAACGACGTGGCATCCCCTGAAGACCCAAGAAATGTTGCGGGAAGAACAATAAATTCACGCCAATAAAGGTGGTGAAGAAATGTAATTTTCCTGCCCATTCAGGGTATTGACGACCCGACATTTTGCCGATCCAGTAATAGAAACCAGCAAACAAGGCAAACACAGCCCCCAAGGAAAGAACATAATGGAAATGCGCCACAACGTAATAGGTATCGTGTAAAACAGTATCGATACCTGCATTCGCAAGTACAACGCCTGTCACGCCCCCAACAGTAAAGAGGAAGATAAATCCAATCGCCCATAACATAGGTGTCTTGAATTCAATCGAACCGCCCCACATTGTTGCAATCCATGAAAAGATTTTAATCCCCGTTGGAATCGCAATGATTAATGTTGCCAATGTGAAATAAACACGGGTTTCAAATGAAATACCTGTTGTGAACATATGGTGTGCCCACACAACAAAACCCACAAACCCAATTGCCACCATCGCATAGGCCATTCCCAAATAACCAAAGACAGGTTTTTTCGAGAATGTCGCAACAATATGTGAGACAATACCAAACGCGGGCAAGATCATGATGTAAACTTCGGGGTGACCAAAAAACCAGAATAAATGTTGGAACAAAATCGGATCACCGCCGCCTTCAGGATTAAAGAAAGCTGTGCCAAAGTTACGGTCAGTGAGTAACATGGTAATCGCGCCTCCCAATACAGGAACAGCCAACAATAATAAGAATGATGTAACAAGCATCGCCCACACGAATAACGGCATTTTGTGCAATGTCATGCCTGGTGCGCGCATATTAAAGATGGTTGTGATAAAGTTTGCTGCGCCCAAAATAGATGAGGCCCCTGCAAGGTGAAGGGAAAAAATCGCCATATCCACCGACATGCCAGGGTGACCCAGTTTTGATGATAATGGCGGATAAATTGTCCAGCCTGTCCCAGCGCCAGGACCAATCATGGCCGATGCCACAAGCAATAAGAACGCAGGTACAATCAACCAGAATGAAATGTTATTTAATCGCGGAAAGGCCATATCAGGCGCGCCAATCATGAGCGGCACAAACCAGTTACCAAACCCGCCAATCAAACCCGGCATCACCACGAAGAAAACCATGATCAAACCATGGGCGGTGATCCACACATTCCATTGTTGGCCGTCAGTCACAAATTGCATACCAGGATCTTGTAATTCCACACGCATCATTGCGGAGAACGCACCACCTATCAAACCCGCAATAATCGAAAAGATAATATATAACGTTCCGATATCTTTATGGTTTGTTGAACAAAACCAGCGAGTGAAAAATCCGGGCTTGTGATCGTGATCATGTGCCATGCTTATTTATCCTATCTTTATAATAACTGACGAATGAATTTTATAATTGTTTTGTTGCAGGGGTAGCAGCAGGCGTTACCGCAGGAACTGGCGCGGGGGTTACTGGTGCAGGTGTCGCGCCTGTTGTTGCAGGCGCCATTGTAGAAGCAGGAGCAGCAGGTGTTTCAGCCGCCACAGGAGCTGAAGGCGCAGAGCCTTCAACCACAGCTGGCGTAGCACCAGGCATCGTACCGCCCTTTGTTGCGACCCATGCAGCAAACTCCGCCTCAGGCACCGCCTTAATTTCGATTGGCATAAACGCGTGACCAGTACCGCAAATTTCAGAACATTGGCCGAAATATGTTCCTGGCTTTTCGACTTTGAACCATGTCTCATTCAAACGACCTGGAATAGCATCAGTTTTAATACCAAAAGATGGCATCGCAAATGAGTGGATTACATCAGAGGCCGTTACCTGAACCCGTACAACTTTACCAACAGGCACAACCACAGCGTTATCAGTTGACAGCAAACGAACCTGTCCTTTTGACGGATCTATCTCTTTATCCTTGATCATGTATGACATGAAATTAATGCCGCCATGATCAGGATATTCATATCCCCAATACCATTGGTAACCCGTGACTTTTAATGTCATATCCGCTTCGGGCATTTTATTTTCAAAATATAATAATTGCATTGATTTAATGGCAATGAATAAAACAATGACGGCGGGAATAACTGTCCATGCAATTTCTAATCCCCAATGGTGAGTTACTTTTGATGGTTCGGGATTTGCCTTTGTATTAAAGCGAATAATCACAAACAACAATAAACCCATGACCAAAATGGTGATGGGCGTAATAATGTATAACATAAAATTATGAAAGCTGTTGACGCTGTGCATGATCGGGGTAACAG